>JAKAUF010000048.1 GCA_021827785.1 Acidobacteriota bacterium
GCGGTTCCGCCGCCAACTGCGGGTCCTATCCGCCAAGTGGAAGGGGTTGCGCCAAAGCGGTCTGGAGGCGCTCAGCTCGCCGCCTAGCCATGCCGGCTTCCAACCCAGCCGCCGCCGATAATCAGCGGGCGCGATTCCCCGTTTGCGCCGGGCGCCGGCGCACCCGCGCCTGGGCGCCCCCGTTCCCACGCGCCGCCGTGGCCAAGGCGGCGCGGAGATCCCCGCCGGCGGCGCGCAACGCGGCGCGCGCGGCCGCCCCGTCGAGGCCCGTGATCGCCGCCAGAATCCGCTCCGCCCGGGCGCGCAGCTTGGCGTTGGTGGCGCGCACATTGACCATCAGATTGCTCCGCACATAGCCCAGCCGCACCATGGCGGCGGTGGAGAGCATATTCAGGATCAGCTTTTGCGCCGTGCCCGCTTTCATCCGCGTCGAGCCGGCAATGACCTCCGGCCCGGTGACGGCCTCGATCGCGATCTCCGCCGCCCGCGCCAGCTCACTGCCGCGGACGCAGGCCACGGCCACCGTCGTGGCGCCGTGTCGCGCCGCGTAGCGCAGGGCCGCAATGGTATACGGGGTGCGCCCACTGGCGGCGATCCCGACCACCGTGTCGCGCGCGCCTACGCGCAGCCGCGCCAGATCGCGGGCCGCCAGCCGGGGATCGTCTTCCGCGCCTTCGGCGGCGGAATAGAGCGCCCGTTTGCCGCCGGCGATCACGCCCACCACCTTGCGCGGCGAAACATTGAAGGTTGGCGGAATCTCGGAGGCGTCCAGCACCCCCAGGCGGCCGCTGGTGCCGGCCCCCACATAGATCAGCCGCCCCCCGCCGCGCAGCGAAGCGGTGATGCGGTCCACCGCGCGCGCTATCGCCCCGCGGCAGCGGAAGACGGCGGCCGCCACGCCGGCGTCCTCGCGATGAATGGCGGCGAGGATCTGGGCCGTGGACATGCGGTCCAGATTCCGGGTGCGCGGATTGCTTTGCTCGGTGGGCAGGGCGGCGAGGGCGGATGCGGGTATCTCGGGCATGAGCGAAAGATCATAATAAACGCCCGCGGGAGGCTCTACACTGGGCGTTGATCCAGCTTATGAGACCACTGCCCCGCCCCCTGCTGGTTTCCCTCCTCTTCACCTCTCTGGCCCTCGCCGCCGCGGCGCAAAACCCCGCGCCGGTCGGGTGGAACCGCATCGGACAAGCCGTGCGCGCCGCCATCGCCGCGCATGAACTGCCAGGCGCGGTGGTGCTGGTGGGCCACGACGGGCGCATCGTTTACCGCCAGGCCTTCGGCGATCGGGAAACGGAGCCGCGGCGCGAGCGCATGACGGTGAACACCATTTTCGACCTGGCGTCGCTGACCAAGGTGGTGGCCACGGCCCCGGCGATCATGCAGCTCTTTCAGGAGGGCAAGCTGCGCCTGAATGACCCGGTGGCGCAATACCTGCCCGCCTTCGCCTCGCACGGCAAGGGGGACATCACCATCCGCGATCTGCTTACCCACTATTCCGGCCTGCCGCCGGATTTGCAGGAGCGCGACTGGCACGGCTGGGCCGAAGGCATTCGCCTGGCCGAAGAGGTACGCCCGCTGGGGCCGCCGGGCGTGAAGTTCCGCTACAGCGACATCAATTACCTCATCCTGGGCGCGCTGGTGCGCAAGCTCAGCGGCGAACCGCTGAACATTTACGCCTGGCGGCACATCTGGCGGCCCTTGGGCATGATGCATACCCGCTACCTGCCGCCGCCGAGCTGGCGCTGGCGCATCGCGCCGACGGAATGGGATGGCCCGCGCGACGGCTTGGTCCGCGGCGTGGTGCAAGATCCCACGGCGCAGCGCATGGGCGGCGTGGCCGGCAACGCCGGCGCCTTCTCCGACGCCGACGACCTAGCCAAGCTGGCGCAAATGTATTTGAACGACGGCCGCGGCGCCAACGGCGCCCGCATCCTCAGCCCGCTGGTGGTGGCGAAGATGACCTCGCCGCAGACGCCGTTCAACGTGCCGCAAGTGCGCGGCCTGGGCTGGGACATAGACACCCCCTTCTCCACCAATCGCGGCGAATTGCTGCCCGTGGGCTCCTACGGCCACACCGGCTATACCGGCACGTCGCTGTGGATTGATCCCTACAGCCAGAGCTACATCATCATCCTCGCCAACACGACCTATCCCCGCTATCGGCCACCGATTCTCTCACTGCGGGCGAAAATCGCCGACATCTGCGCCCAAATCTGGTATCCCGGCGCCGCCGGCCGGGCTCACGACGCGAAGGTGGAGCGGGCCCTGGAAGACATTACCGGCTATAACGAGGTGGCGGTGGAGCGCCATCGCGACCTGCACCCGGAAGAGCAGGTGTTGACCGGGTTGGATGTCTTGAAGGCCCGCCACTTCGACATCTTGCGGGGCAAGCGCGTGGGTCTGATCACCAATCCCAGCGGCATTGATCGCGAAGGCCACCGCGACATTGACGACATGATCGCGGCCGGCATCCATGTGACCGCCGCCTTCAGCCCGGAACATGGCTGGTCGGGCCAATTGGACACCACCAAAATCGGCGACACCGTGGATCACAAGACCGGGGTGCCGGTGTTCAGCGCCTACGGACCCACCCCGGCCTCGCGGCATTTGCCCGCCGCCGGACTGCGGCGGGTGAACATTCTGGTCTATGACATTCAGGATGCCGGCGACCGCTTTTACACCTTCGAGACCACGCTGGCCTATTCCCTGCAAGCCGCGGCCGCGCGCCACATTCCCATCATCGTGCTCGACCGCCCGGATCCGATTGACGGCATCAACGTGCAAGGACCGCCGCTGCACGCCGATCAGCGCAGCTTCATCGGCTTCTACGCGGGCATGCCGGTGCGGAATGGGATGACCATCGGCGAGCTGGCGAAAATGTTCAACGATACCCTGCACATCGGCGCCGATCTGCGGGTGATCCGCATGCAGGGGTGGTCGCGGGGCGATTATTTCGACGAGACCGGACTTCCCTGGGTGAATCCCTCGCCGAATCTCCGCAACCTCACCGAGACGATTTTGTATCCCGGCGTGGCGCTGATCGAGTACAGCAATGTCAGCGTCGGCCGCGGCACCGACACGCCGTTTGAATGGATCGGGGCGCCGTGGATCCAGGAGGATCAGCTGGCGCAATACCTGAACGCGCGGCGCATCCCCGGAGTCCGCTTCGTTCCGGTTTCGTTTACCCCAACCGCCAGCAAATACGCCCACCAGCTCTGCCACGGCGTATACATCGAACTGACCAACCGCCGGGAGCTGAACGCGCCGGAAATGGGCGTGGAGTTGGCCTCCGCGTTGGCGCACCTCTATCCCCGCCAATGGGACAGCGCCCCGATTCATTCGGAGATCGGCAGCCAGAGCATCGTCAACCAAATTGAAGCCGGGGTGGATCCGCGCATTCTATGCGCCCGCTGGCAACACAGCCTGCGCGCCTTCCAGCGCATTCGCCGCCGGTTCTTGCTCTACTAAACCAGCGGCTTGACAGCGCCCCCGGGGCGGGCGCGGCATGTAACCGGATGGTTACATGATCGGACCGGGTGTTCCGCGCCATCGCCGGTCCCCGGCGGCGGGAAATGCTGGCGTAGCTGCGGGCCCAGCCCCGCACGGTGGGGGAGATCGCCGGGCATTTCCGGTGCAGCCGGCCCGCGGTATCCAAGCACCTGCGCGTGCTGCGGCTGGCCGCGCTGGAGCACGCGGAGCGGCGGGGGCCGCGCCGCGGTTCGCTGGACGCACTCCGGCTTGGCGACGCAGGCGGACCGACCAACCACCGTGGCTGGCCCGATGTTCTCACCGGACTGCGGCCCTACGCGGAGAGCGCCGCCGTCCCGGTTTGAGGCGGAAGCCTCCCTTGGCCCTGGCCGCGCGCTAGCCTACCCGCTAGCCCGTCCGAGTAACGGCCCAGGCCACGGCTCGGGACCAGCTCGATTCCGGAAAGCGGTGGGCTAGGTCGCTCCACGGCGGCCGAAGGGCGGTATGGTCGCCGCTCTGCCGATAGCGCGCCACGCCCTCCCAGTACAAAGCGCGCGGCGTGAAGGCGCTCTGCGGAAAGGCCCGGCCGGCTTCATTGAACCAGGCGGCGGCCTCGTCATAGCGGCCGCGGCTCAGCGCCCGGTCGCCGAGCGCCAGGCGCAGCCACGCGGACATCTCCTCAGGGGGGAGAAAGCCGTAGCGGCGCTCGCATTCCCGCTCGCCTTCCAGCACCACGAAGGCCGGCGTCCAAAGATGATGCAGGTGGGCAATTTGCTTGGCGTCCCCGCTGATGACATTCACCTTCACGGGCACGAACTGTTCGCGGATGAAGCGCGTTACTTCCGGCTGTGGATACGTCACGGCATCCATGCGGGCGCAGCCCCCTCAACGTGGCGCCGCGCTGATGTCCAGCAACACCGGCCGCTCGGACGCCGCGGCGCGCTGCAATCCTTCCGGTAATGAGGCCAGCCATTCCAAGGCCATGGATCCCTCCTGGGGCGATTATAACGGGCCGGCGCGCCCAGCCCGCCGGGCGCACGACGAGCCCCAGGCTAGGTACAATGACCGTGCATGAAGCGCGCATTCATTGTGCTGTTTCTCGCCGCCGCCCTGGTCACGGTCCTGGTGGCGGCGCGGATGGGAGCCCAGCCCCGTGGCGTGAACGTGGCCCTGCGCGCCAACAACCGCGGCGTCGCCTACATGGACCGCAGTGAGTTTGCGGCCGCGGCAATGGCGTTCCAGCAGGCGCTGGCCGCGGACCCGCGTCTGGTGACGGCGCAGGCCAATTTGGGCATCGCGTATTACGCGGCGGCGAAAGCCGGCCCGGCCCGGTCGGCTTTGGAACAGGCGCTGCGGCAGGAGCCGGGAAACGTGCGCGCGCACTATGTGCTGGCGCTGATTGACCGCAATGAGGGCCATTACGCCGCGGCGCTCCGGCTGATGCAATTCGTCGTCCGCCGCGCGCCGGCCGATCCCACGGCGAACTACTTCACCGGCTTTTTCCTCTTGCGCTTGGGCCGAAACCGGCAGGCCGTCGTTTATCTGCGTCGCGCGCTGGCGCAAAATCCAGATGACGTTTCCGCCCTGTTCAACCTCGCCAATGCCTATCGCGCCATGGGCCAGCAGCAGCGGGCGATGGCGTACCTGCAGCGCTTCCAAAAGGTTCGCGCGGAGTCCGCCCTGAACACGGCGACCAACCTGGTCTATGGGAACGAAGGGCGCTTCGCCAAGGCCGTGGCGACCGTGCCGGCCCATCTCCGCGCCCGCCCGCACCCCGTCCCGGTAAAGTTCGTCCTGGCGCCTCCCGCGCAGACCGGCATTGACTTCCGCGATGGCGGCCCGGCCACCGCCCAGGCGCCCGGCGCGGGCGTCTGCGTCATTGATGAGGGCCAGCCCGCAGGCCGGCCCGAGTTGTTTTTCGTCAATGCCGATGGCAAGCCGGCCCTCTACAAAAACCTCGGCGGCGGCCGCTTCCAGAACGTGACGGCGGGGTCCGGCCTGGACCTGCCCATGCATGGCCGCGGCTGCGCCGTCGGCGACTACGACAATGACGGCCGGCCCGACATCGCCGTGGCCGAGCCGCACCGCATTTTGCTCTTTCACAACTTGGGCAAGGGTAAGTTCCAGGAGGTGGGACGGCAGGCGGGGTTGGCGCCCGATCCCAAGGCCGATTACCTTGCAGTGGCATGGGTGGACCTGATGGCCAACGGCCATCTGGACCTGCTCGCCACCAATGCGGCGGCGCAGGGACGGGTCCGGATCTGGGAGAATCTCGCCACCGGACGGTTCAAGAACGTTTCAACCGCCTCGCAAATTGGACAATCGCCTGGCGCCTACTCCGGGCTGGTGGCCACGGATTTCGACAACGACCGCGACATTGACCTGGTGCTTACCAGACCCCATGGCGCCGCGACGATCTATTCCAACCTGCGCACCGGGGCTTTTGCGCCGCTGGAACCCTGGCGCGGCGATCCGGCGGCGGACGCACGGGGCGTGATCGCCCTCGACTACAACAAAGACGGCTGGATGGACCTGTTCTTCACCCGCCGCGATGGGCCGCCGGTGCTGCTGCGCAACACCGGCCTGCGCCGCTTCCGGCCGGCGCCATTGCCCGCCGTCAACCGCCAGTTGACCGATGCCTGGGGCGCCACGGCGATTGATTTCGACAATGATGGCTTTCTGGATATTGCCCTTGTTGCTCAGCAAGATGGCCATTCAGTGTTAAAGTTATACCGTAATCTCGGCGACGGCGCATTTGCCGACGCTACCGCCAGCACCGGCTTGAGCCGCCTTAAGCTGCGGCATCCACGGTCGCTGGTGGCCGTGGATTGGCAAGGCAATGGCGCGCCGGGGCTCATCCTCACCCAGGCGGGCGGCCCTCCCGTCCTGTTGCGCAATGTCGGCGGCAATGCCAACCATTCCCTGTTGGTGACGCTGCGCGGCTTGAAGGACAACAAGACCGGCATCGGCAGCAAGGTGACGGTGCGCGCGGCGGGACTGTGGCAGAAAGAGGAGATCGAGGCGGGATCGGGATATTTGGGACAGAACGGCTCCGCGCTCCTCTTCGGCTTGGGCCGGCAGCACGCCGATACGGTCAGCATGTTGTGGCCCACCGGCGTTTTGCAGGATGAATTCCCGCCCGCTGGCAGCCGCCAAGTCCTGTACCACGAGTTGAACCGCGCCGGTGGATCTTGCCCCATCCTCTATAGCTGGAATGGCCGCAAATTCGCCTTCGTGGACGACATCATCGGTCCCGGCGTGATCGGGGAATGGACCGGACCGGGGCAATACGATGCCCCGCAGCCGTCGGAATGCCTGAAGATCCCCGCGCGGGACATCGCCCTGCGCGACGGCGGATATTCCTTCCGCTTCACCGATCAGATGCAGGAAGTCGTGTATTTGGACCGTGCGCGGCTCATGGTCGTGGATCATCCCGCCGGCGTTCGGGTCTTCACCAACGACAAGTGGAATCCCGATGGCCCAGCGCCGGCATTCCATTTGTGGGAGACCGCCAACACCCGCCTCCCGTTGGCGGCCACGGCCGCGCCACTCGCCGCCGGCGCGCGTCCCCGCAACGTGCTGCCTCAGCTCCGGCGCGGGCGCTACATCGCAATCCGCGCGCGGGGCGTGTTCCCCGGTTATGTCGGCCTGCACGCGCTCACGCTCAACCTGGGACGGTTCCCGCGCGGCGCCAAGGCGGAGTTGTTGCTGCATGGCTGGACCGATTATTACTTCCCGGGAACCACCCGGATCGCCTATGAGAACCACGTCGCCACCGTCGCGCCGCGGCTGCAAATTCCCGACGGACGCGGCGGCTGGCGAACCGTGCTGGCTTCCATGGGCGCGCCGGCCGGTCTGCCGCGGTGGATGGTGGTCAACTTGACGCCGATCTTGCGCCGGCGGCGAAACCAAGCCGGCGACCTGCGCGTGCGCATCGTCACCAATCTGGCGATCTACTGGAACCGCATTCTGGTGGCGGCGGGTGGCGCCGCGCCGTTGCGCGTGAGCCATCTGCAAGCCAGCCAAGCCCGGCTAAGCTTCCTGGGCTTCCCGGCGCAGACGCGCAGCTGGCCGGAAGCCTTCGATTATCAGCGCGTGGCGCGGGATATCGGGTTCCGCGCCCCGGCCGGCAATTACACGCGCTACGGCGCGGTGAACGCGTTGTTGGCGGCCAATGACGACCGCTACGTCATCATGGCCCCCGGAGATCAAATCGCCTTCCACTTCTCGGCGCGCCGCCTCCCGCCCTTGCCGCCGGGCTGGCGCCGGACGTTATTCTTTTGCGCCGATGGCTTCACCAAGGGACGGGAATTCACCACCGCCTACCCCAACACCGTCGGCCCGCTCCCGTTGCAGGGCCGGGCGTATCCCCCGGCGCCAAGGGAACCGAGCCTGCCGGTTTTGCGTTACCGCTTGCAGTACAACACGCGGCATATCGGGCGGCGCTAGCCTTGCCCGCCACCCGGCGGATTGGCCCGCCCGCATAGCGGCCTGGCGGCGCTGCCGCCGCCAGCCCCGGTCCGTTCGCGGGGGGCCGCGCCATTTGCTCGGGGAGCAAAGCGGGCGCGGAAAGGCCGCGAAATTCCACCGCGCCGCAGGCGCGCCGGCAACCGCTGCGGCCCGCCCGGCAAGCGACGCGGCGCGGCCCCCAAAGCCGGGGTCCCCAACGCGCAGCGGTGCGCGTTGGGGTGGAGCGACGCGTCGGCTGGGCTGGGGCGGGCTGGGGTCCCCGGCCCAGCCGGCGCGTAAGCGGGACGCGCGGCGAACCCGGAGTCCCCAACGCGCAACGGCGCGCGTTGGGGTGGGCAGCCGCGCTGGGGCCCGCGCCAAGCGATGGCGCCCGCCAGCGGCGTGGTATGGTCAAGAATTCCTGCTTATGAAAGCCGCGATTGTAGGCCTGCCTCAGGTAGGCAAGACGACACTGTTCCAAATGCTGACTGGGCTGGAAGCCGGCCGGCGGGAAGATACCGTGGGCATCGCCAAGCTTCCCGATACCCGCTTGGACCAGCTCTCCGCCCTATTCCACCCGCGCAAGCACACCCCGGCGACGCTGGAGTTGGTGGACCTGGCGGCATTGACCGAAGCCAGCCTGCGCGAAGGCACGGGCATCGCCGCGTTGCGCGCGGGCGACGCGCTGATCCATGTATTGCGCGGCTTTCAGGACCCCAGCGTGCCCCATGAAGCCGGCACGGTGGATCCGATGCGGGACCTGCAACGGTTGGATTTCGACCTCATCATCAGTGATTTGGGCCAGGTGGAAAAGCGCTTGGAACGGGTCACCAAGGATTTGAAAAAGCAGCGTAACGCTCTGCTGGCGGAGGAAGCCGCGCTTCTGGAGCGCATGAAGGCGCAGCTCGAAAGGGAACAGCCGCTGCGCGCCATGGCCCTGACGCCGGCCGAGGAAAAGCTCACGCGCGGCTTTCAGTTTTTGAGCCAAAAGCCCTTGTTGTACGTGCTGAACGTGGGCGAGGAAGAGGCGGCGGACATGGACGGCGCATGGCGGCGCGCGGGTGGTGCAGCCGTGGGCACGGCCCCCCAAACCGGCGCGGTGGTGGTCTGCGCCAAAATCGAAGCCGAGATCGCCAGCCTGCCCCCGGAGGATGCGGCGGCCTTCTTGCAAGGCTATGGGCTCAAGGAATCCGGACTCATCCGCCTGGCGCGAGCCGCCTACGCGTTACTCGGGCTGATTTCCTTTTTCACCGCCGGCGAGGATGAATGCCGCGCCTGGACGCTGACGCAGGGCTCGCGGGCGGTGGACGCGGCCGGCGTCATCCATTCCGACTTGGCCAAGCATTTTATCCGCGCCGAGGTCATACGCTGGGATGAATTGCTCGCGCTCGGGGGCGAGGCGGCGGCGCGGGAAAAAGGACGATTGCGCTTGGAGGGCAAGGACTATATCGTGCAGGATGGTGATGTCTTGCACGTTCGCCACGGCGGCTAGGCGCCGGGCCGGGAGGAACGAATGGCGTTTTGCAATAAATGCGGAGCGGAGCTGGATGCGGGTTCCGCGTTTTGCGGCCAATGCGGCAGCCGCGTGATCGCGGCGCCACCGGTCGGCGCCACCCTAGCGGCCCCCGCGCCGCTTCCGCCGCGCCGGCACGGCATGGGCGTCGGCGCCAAAATCGCCATCGGCGTGGCTGCGGCCATCGGCGCGCTGCTGGTGGTGGCGGCCGTCTTTGGCATATTCGTCGCGGCGCATGTCAAGAAGGTCCAACTGGCCAACGGGCAAACCCTGGTCGAAACGCCGTTCGGCACCGCCAAGAGCGGACAGCCCTCCGACATCACCGCCCGGCAGCTCGGCATCCCCATCTATCCCGGCGCCCATCCGCAAAGCAGCGTGGTCGGTTCGTTCGGCAGCTTCCAAGGCGCCGTGCTCCGCTTCCGTACCAGCGACTCGCCCGCTCAGGTCTTGGCGTTTTACCGCGGCCGGTTTCCAGCGGCGGACATCACCGTGCGTCAAAGCCGCCAATTGGTGCTCGTGGCGGGCGGTTATAAGATCGCCATCCAGGTGCAGCCGCGGGACGGCGAATCCGAGATCGTCATCGCCCGCTCCAAGGATTAGCTTTCCGGCTCCCCCGGCGCGGGCGGAGTGGCCGCCACGCCCGCGGCAATCCAGTCCAGGTAGGCGGCGCTAGCGGCCACGATGGGCACCGCGATGATCTCCGGGTTTTCGTAGGAATGGAGCTTGCGAATCTCCGCCTCCACCTCGCCAAACCGTTCACGCAGGGTCTTCAGCAGCAAGGGATATTCCGTGGCTTCCTGCGCCTGGCCATGCCAGACGAAATAGGAATGCATGTGGTTGCCCAGGTTAGCGCAGGCGACCAGTTTTTGCTCCAGCAAATGCTTGGCGATGCTTTCGCCTTCCATCAGGCTGGCGCAGGTGGTCAGAACGAGGATGGCCTCTCGCATGGCGGCTTGGCCCCAGGGTAGCAGGGTTCCGCCCACTCCCTCGCCGGTCGCGGGTTCGTCCCGTGCTGGTCCCTTGCTGGTCGCGCGCTGGTCTCGCGCTAGCCCCGCCGCGCCGCCGCCGGCCAGATCACCATTGTTCGGCGCTGACATCAAACTCGCCGCTGGCGGGGTGTCCGCGAGCCGCGGCCGAGCTCGGGGCCGACGCTGCGTCCGGCCCGCCTCGGGGCCAGGAGCGGCGCGCCATGCCCGGTGCGGAGTATGGTTCCTGCCGCGCCCGCCGGCCCCGATTCTCCTTGACGTCTCCAACGATTACGGTCGAAGGTGGGTATGGATGCGTTTATTTCCCGCCATCACGGGTTCGTCGCCAATGGCTCGCCGGCTCCTTCTGGCCGGCGTGGCGCTGCTGTTAGTCTGGGCCGTCCGAGTGGCGGTGTTCGGACCCCACGGCTACCTGGCCCTGCGCCGGGAGCAGGCCGTGTACGCCCGGCAGCAGCGGCAACTGCGCAAGATGGAAACCGAGAACCGCGAATTGCATCGCGACATCCGCAACCTGCGATCCAACCCCGAAACGATCGAAAGCATCGCCCGGCGGCAACTGCACCTGACTCGGCCGGGTGAAGTCGTTTACACGTATTAATTTGCCACCGCGGACCTGCCCGGAGGCGGCTCGCGAATGGCGTGCCGGGCTAGGCGATCTTTCCCGCCAGCGGCGAACTGGCGTTGGCATACAGCCGCTCCGGCATCCGCCCCGCACGGTAGCTTGCCCGGCCCGCCGCCACGGCCAACCGCATCGCCTCGGCCATGCGCGCCGGGTCGGCGGCGGCGGCGATCGCGGTGTTCATCAACACCCCGTCCGCGCCCAGCTCCATGGCCCAGGCGGCGTCGGAGGCGCAGCCGACGCCGGCGTCCACGATCAGCGGAACGGTGGTGATCTTCTCGCGCAAAATGCGGAGTGCGGTGGGGTTCTGAATGCCCAGGCCCGAGCCGATCGGAGCCGCCAGCGGCATGACCGCGGCGGCGCCCGCGTCCACCAGCCGCTGCGCGGTGATCAGATCGTCGTTGGTGTAGGGCAACACAATGAAGCCCTCGCGCACCAACTGGCGCGTCGCCTCCAGCAAGGCGGCGGTGTCGGGAAATAGTGTATCCGGATCGCCGATAACCTCCAGCTTGACCCAGGGATTTTCCAGCGCTTCGCGCGCCAGGCGGGCGGTGCGCATCGCGTCTTCCGCGTTAAAGCAGCCGGCGGTATTGGGCAGAATATGGATCCGGGCAGGATCCAGGTAATCCAGCAGATTCTCTTCCCCGCGGCGCGTGATGTTGACGCGGCGCACCGCCACGGTCACCATCTCCGCGCCGGAGATGCGAATGCAGTCCGCGGTCTGCTGAAAGCTGGCGTACTTGCCGGTGCCGACGATCAGCCGGGAGTGAAACTCCCGTCCGGCAATGGACCAAGCGTCGGCGGTGGAGATGGGGGCGGGAGCGACGGGCGGCATCTCCATCATGCTAGCACTCGGCCGCGCCGCGCCGGCCGGCTCCCCCGCGTCCATCGGCGTTCGCAAGCTAAGCCCCGCCAATCGCTCGCCCGGGCGCTTCGGATCCAGCGGAAGTTGCCGCCAAAGCGCGTTGCAGGCGCCGCAGGTAACGAAGGTGCTCACGCCGGAATCCGGCGGCATCGGGCGGTCCGACCAGTTCTTGCGCGAACGCCGCGAATGCGGCCCGGAACGCCGTATAGGCGACGCGGTACCAGGGCAGGCGGGCATACAACTCGCGGTCACCACTGCGCGATTGATACGCGGCAATGACCGCCTCGGCGCACGGGCTCCCGAACTCCGTCTCCATGCCGGCCAAATCCCAGGCGATATCGGCGGGGCCGGGGAAAAAATGATCATCGCCATGGTCCAAAGCGTCAAATTTCAAATAGGTTCCGTCCTCCCCCACCGCCCATTCATGCCACAGCACGCGGCCATCTAGCCGTACGGGTGGCGCCTCCGGTGGCAGCGGCGGCGGCGGCGCGCCGGCCAAGGCGCGCACGTTGGCGGCGGTCATGGCTTGCAATTCCGCGCTGGGCGGCTGGGATGGCCCGAGTGCGAAGGCGGAGCGTAGAAACGCAAAGTAGGATCCCGCCCAGCGGGTCCAAGCCGCCGCGGTGCATTCCGCAGCCTGCAAAGGGCGCGCCGCCCGCCATGGGAACCGCAACCAGCCTTCGCCGGCGCGAACCCCGGCAACGGAGAATCCATGACCCGCCAATGCGCGGGAGCGATCCGCGGCCTCGGCATGGGTCCGGCCGAGCCCTGAAAACTTGTACAGCCAACGGCCGTTGCGAGCCAGAAATTTGACCCGTTCTTCCTGCGGCCACACCGGCACATCCCGCAATCGCGGTACGAGCTTCCGCCATCCGCCGCCACTCAGGTCCCGGCCCCAGCCGCGCCTCGGCGCCACTTCGCTGGCGGGAAACTTACACCATTTGTCCCACTCGCGAGCGACCACCGTGTGGCACAGACGCTTGCCGGATGGATTCCAGCTCGGCAACAGGACAATACGGCTGAGCGCAACGCCTTGGGCCTGTACCCACCGCACCGCCCCACCGAAGGAGGAACCGCTCAGGCCCGGGCCCTCGTCCACCACGGCAACCAGCCCCGGCCATTGCTGCACGTACCGTCTTAACGTGGCGTTGGCGCGATAGGTGCGGTCCTCGGGATGGCCGTGGGGCCGGAGGGTGAAGACGTCGCACCTGCGACCCGTGGCCCGCAGCACTGCCGCCACCACCGGGGCCAAGGTGCTTCCAATCGTTCGCAAACCGATGACCAGCACCGGTCCGCGCGGCTGCGCCGCCGCCAGCCGCCGCGCCGGCTCGACGTACGCCGCCGGGCTCAGCGCATAGTACCGGAATCCCTCGGGGCACGCCGCGACAACCATCGTCTCCGGCGGTGGCAGCCCCTGCGCCAGGGCCGCGAAAGCGGCGACTGGCGAAACTCGCGGAAGCAGCCCGAGGTAGGTCTCCGCTGCCGCGATGGATAAATCCATCGCCGCCCGTTGCGCCGGCCGCCACGCGTCGTCTTCGCCACCCCAATGGTCGGATAAGGCGCATTCCAGCCCGCCAGCCGCCAACAATAGCCGCAACACAGCATCGTCCCGCGCCGGGCGACTCACTGCCGCACCGGAGCCGGGCAAATACGCCCTGACTTCGGCCACCAGCTCGGCCAGCCGCACGCGCACTCGGGCATGCCGAAAAACGATCATGGCGCCGCAAGCAACCAATCGCGCTGCCACCAGCGGCTAGGCGGCTCGCCTTCGCCCGCCGCGGCGAGGCGAACGGGAGATATCACCGTCTTTATCCAGAAAATAGAGATAGTTCTTGTCGCGCTGTACGGCGTTGGGTGCAATGATCTCCCGTTTGTTTCCCTCCGGCGGCTTTGGGGCGCGGGGCTTGGCGGCGCGCCAGACGTTGCCGTGGCCATCGAGAAAATAGATGTACGTGCGGTAGTCCCGCTCCAAGCCCAGGCGTTTCACCTTTTCGGCCATTGCCCCTCCCTCCCTGCGTCCTCCGTTTGGGGTATTCGATTCCCGCACCCGCACTCGGGCTGCCAGCACGGCTGACCCGATTCCGCCAAACTTGCGATAGCGTTTGAGATGCGTGCTGAATTCCGTAGAATTGGCCAGAGCAGCATTTACCGGAGGGAAACTGTGACCACCAGTGCAGATTTTCGCGGCGAGGGAGCCGTGCTGGGCAAAACCATCCAAGTGCAAGGCGAGTTGACCGGCGAGGAAGACCTGACCATTGACGGGCAACTGCGGGGAACCATTCATCTGCCGAATCAACGGCTGACCGTGGGCCCCTTGGGCAAAATCCAGGCAAACGTCACCGCCCGCGATCTGGTGGTCTACGGCCAGTTGCACGGCAATGTCCAGGTGCAGGACCGGGTCGAGATCAAAAAGAGTGGTTCCGTGTTGGGCGACATGAAACTGGCCAGGATTTCCATCGAGGATGGCGCCTACTTCAAGGGCAACATTGACATTCAAGTCAAACCCGCGGCGGCCCATGCCGCGGCCATTGCCGGCAGCCCAGCCGTCGCTAGCACCGCATTGCCCGCGCCCGCCAAACCCAAGCCGGCGGGCAGCTAACCGCATGTCCTGAACGGCTTAGCCAACAGCCGAACACGCACCATGGATTGGCTCCAACGAGTTCGTAGCGCACTGAGTGGTGACGCCGCCCCTGCGGTCCCTGCAGCCGCGGCCAAACCAACACTGCGCCACAGCAATGGATTGCGCGAACTCACCCGCGCCTGGCAGCGGGAGGAGGGCCTGGCGATCCTCGACCTGGGTCCCACCTCGAGTGCGAACATCAGCTACGTGAGCAGTCTCGGCCAAAAGGTGCTGCACGAGGATTTGCTGCTGGCCAGCGCCGATTCCCGGTTTCAAATCTCGACCGAGAACGGGCCGGAACTGAACACGGCGGCGTTCCTGGCCGCGAACCTCAACTATCCTGCCGATTCCTTGGATGGCGCGCTGCTGTGGGATCTGCTCGACTACCTGCCCGCCGACACCTTGCAACCACTGGTTTCCCGCCTCGCCCAGAGCTTTAAGCCGGGGGGCATGGCGCTGGCCTATTTCCATGCCGTGGCCGAACCGACTCCCCAGCCCCGCTTGCGTTATCACATTCACGACGCCGAACATTTGGAACTGCGCGCCGGTCCGCCGCTGCCGATCGCCCGGGCGTTGAATAATCGCGCCATCGAGCGCCTCTTCAGCGACTTTCGCGCCATCAAATTTTTTCTGGCGCGGGACCACCTGCGCGAAGTTCTAGTCACCAAATAAGCCCACCCAGTACCATGCGCAGCGGCGCGCCATTTTGGGCGGAGCGAGTTCGCCTGCGCGCAGCACCCAGCTAGCTCGTCCCGCGAGGCATGCATCTAGCCGATTGTCCTGGCTCACCCGCCGCTTTTTGGGCGGCGCAAGGGTTAGGAACCCTGCTTTTCGATCCTTCCTGGGTAGCCGGAGGGCGCTCTCCGGCTACCCTCTCCTCCCCATGCGGAGACTGCCGCTCCACGCTCCTGTACGCGGCGCCGCAACCAGCTAAAACCGGAACCACAGTCCCGCTTCCAGGCGTCGGCCTGCTTGCGCCCCCAGGGGTTGCCCAAACAGTGGCGATCCCAACACGCCGTCAAAGCTGGTGAAATTGACGTTGTTGAACACGTTGTAGGCCTGGAGATAGAACTCCAGACTATAGCGTTCATCACTGCTACCGGGTCCGCCACCAAAGAACCTGCCGCCACCACCGCGCGGCCCCCCGCGCGGCCCCCCGCCGCCCGGGCCGCCCGGTCCGCGCAAGCGCACCACCCGGCTGCCCGGACCAGCGTGCGACCCGCTCCGCGGCGCGCCGCCAAAGCCGTAGGTCCAGCTCAGCCGCGTGTCCATATCCCATTGCGCGGATCCACGCGCCGAATTGCGGCCCACCCCAGGTGGACGCGTATTGGTCTGTCCATTTTGGCTAACGGCGCTCGTGGTGATGTTGTACGGCAAGGCGGATTGGGCGCGGAACATCGTAAACAAACGCAGCGAACGCGTCAGCCCCAGGTTCATAAGGCCGAAGAACCGGTCCGTAGCATCGTTGGAAGCCGGCCCCCAATCCGCCGCCAAGTCATAGTTGTTGGCGGGCAGGCTCAGGGCTCCATCGTTGTCGTTCAGGGATTGCGCCAGCGCATAGTTGACGGCAAAAAACAGCCGCGGAGAGAAATGCATGATCCCGACCCTCCAGGCTTGATACAGCGAATTGCCGTCGGATTCGATTTGGTCCAGGTTTCCTTGCCCCGGAAAAGGCGCCGTGTCGCTGCCGGGCAGCGGCGCATTGAGGTTGCGGCTCCGCAATTCATGCACGCCGCGCTGATAGAAATAGCCCGTCATTAGGCGCAACCCGCCGGCAAACGGATGGGACACCATCACCGAGCCTTGCTCGCGATAGGGCAGCAACAAATTCGGCGCCAAGGAGATGATGCTGGGCGGCAGAATATGCGGCGTGCCGCCGGTTGCTGCGTCGGGATACCCGGGATTCAAAATCGTCAGGTCGTACTGCTGCACGCCGTTGTCCAGCAGCGTGTCGCTGTACGTGCTGGAGTCGAGCCAATCATTGAACAGCCCGGCGCCCATGCGCACTAGCGTTTGCCCGCCGAATGGCGCCCAGGTGAGCATCAGCCGCGGCGCCCAGGCGTGCCGGTCGCCGACATCGGACTGCCCCTCGTACCGCGCTCCCAGGCTGACGGAGAGGCGGTTGTTGACCTGCCAATCATCCTCGATGAAACCGGCCCATTGCACGAAGGGAAATCCCACCCAGGGATTGCCCACGCGCTGCGTGAACAGGTTCGGCAGGCCAGCCTCGTAGGCAGCCAAGGTGGGAAAGGTGAAGGAACCCAGGGCATTGGAGGCGTCTTCAAACTGGTAGACGCCTTGGTTCACGCGAAAACCGAGATGCAGCACGTGGGCGCCGAGGGATTCGTCCAGTTCGTCGTCCAGTTGCCAGTCGCTGGAATTGTTCACGGTCTGCAATTGGGCCCCGCCGGCTTGGAAAGCGCCGGCGACGCTGATCGCCGGGGCGTTGTTCGCGGATTCCTCGCCGCTCGTTTGCCAGTCCGCCTGAAACCGCATCTGGTTGACGGCGTGGAGACCGATGGAGCCCGTGATCGAAAGGCGCAGCAGGTTCTCCAGGCTGCTGGTGGAATAGGCCCGCGACGCCAGGGCCAGCCCTCCAACGCCCTGCTCGTCGGCGGAATGATAATTGCGCTGGTACTCCACGCGCAGCACCTGGGTGGCGCTCAGTGCCTGGTTCATTTGCACGCGGCCAAACACCTCCTTGGCCGGCTGGATTTGCAGGCTCTGCACCAAGCCAGTGGGCGTTGTGGCCAGGATGGTGCTGGAATCGTAGGTCGGCAGGTCCCGCCAGGATAAAAACACTGAACTCTCATGGGCTTGCAGCGGTCCCTCCAGATTGATGCCGAAGCGGCGGTAGGCCTCCGGCGTCGCGACGGGAGAAAAGGCGTTGCGGGCGTCAAAGGTCGTGTCCCGCCCCGCCGCATCCATCTGCCCATGCCAGGCGCCGACGCCCGGCTTGGTAAAGATCTGAATCCGAGCGCCCGTCGCGGTATGGTTGGCGGCTGAGTAGGGATTGAGATCAATGATGATTTGCTGGATCTGCGACTTGGGTGGCAGTTGGCCGCCGCTGAAGCCATCCACCACCATGGTCGGCCCTTCGGGCCCGGCCGCCGGCCCGGCCAGCGCTTGCAGCGCCTGCTGAAACTGGTCGGGGTCGTCCGGAAGCTGCTGAATCTGCTGCGGCGTCAGCACGAACGAAAAGGCCGTGCTGGCGGGGTTGGCCAACGCCGGCGCCTTGGCGTTGACCCGCTGCCGCACCGCGGCCAGAACCAGATGCACGGCAAAGCGATTCAAGCCCGGCCTTACCTGCACCAGCGCCGTCGCCGGCTGAAATCCCGCCGCGCTCACATGCAATTCCCGCGGTCCCGGCGACAGTTGCGGCCACGTGGCCTGCCCCTCCGCGTTGGTCAGGGTGGTGGCCAACGGCGCGGACGCGGCATGGGCGGGTTTTCCCTGCGGCACCGGCCCCAGTTGCGCCTGGGCATGGGGTATGACGGCGCCGCTGGGGTCGAACACCGTGACCTCCACGCGTGCCGCGCCGGCGCTGATAGCGGCCACCCTGGGACCGCTGCGTTGCGCCGCCAGCCGAACCGGCGCCCACGGCGCCGCGGCCAGCAGGGTCAACACGCAGAGGCGATTGCGGGTCACGGCTTTTGGAACACCCGTGCCGTCAGCTTTCGCGAGTTCCAGCGAACTGTTTTGACGTCCCACTCCGCAAAGGTCTTGCCGTTTGCCGATCGCGTGATTTCCATCGGGAACCAATGGCCCTGGATTTTCCGCCAGTGGGTGAAATGCACGAACACCGTTCGCGGCTTCGGCCGCGGCGGCCGGCCGCCGGCAAACCGCCCCGGCCGCCCGCCGGGAGGAACGAACCGGGCCCGGGAAAATTCAAAGGGCGCAATGCCTTGGTAAGACATCATCAGCAAGCGATGGCTTCTCGTATCGAGAAATAGCGTCACCGGGCCGCCATCAGCGCCCCATGCGGAGTCCGAGACGGCGATCATGTCGGCGGTCACGCCGTTCGGCGCCTTGGCCAGACCGGCATAGCGCAACGTGGCTCCGGGGGGCGGCTGGAGGAAGAACTCCAGTTCGCCCCGCGCCCATTGCGCCAAAAGCAGCCGCTTCTGCCGCGCCTGCATCCGTTGGCGAAGCTGTTCGCGCTGCGCCGCCGTCCTCTGCCGGGCACCTCGCCGGAACGCTCCAAAGCGCCCGCCGAAAGCGGGATGCTGCACGTGCATCCAAACCGTGTCCCCATCCAACGTCTGAATCGTTCGGATCTGGCCAAACGGCAGGCGCATCGAGAGGCTGCGCTGATAGCGCCGCGGCGCTAGAAAGCGCAGAACCAACTCGCCCTGCATCTGCCGCCCGCCGCCCTGGGGCTGCATGCGAAACGCGCCGCTGACTTCCAGATTCTGGGCCGGCGGCGCCGGGCCGGAGGCGGAACGAGCCGCCGCCAGAATGGCCGCCGGATCCGGGGCCGCCGTTTGCGCCCTGGCGGGTAACAATGCCGTGGCCGCGAAAGCGGCCAACACCGAACAGGCAAAGAGTCGGGACATGAGATTTGGTCTGCAATACGGAACCGCGAGTGAATTGGTCACCAGATATTTACCGCTCCTGCGCGCCAGCGATAACAGTCCGGTGATTGCTGGTTGCGCTGATTCGTTGGAAAGTTCCAGGAACTGGCGGCGCCGCCGCGCTTTCCGCTTGCCGCGCGGGAGCTTGCGGGCCGGTTCGCGGCAGCCCCCGGCCGCCGCCGCGCCGCCGCGCTAGCCGGGGGCAGGCCACCGGCGCGGAACTCGCCCCCTTTTGGGGCCGCCATTGCCCAGGTGACAATTGCTCCGCCGCGAAACGCCGGCTCCAGCACCAACGGCTTCGCACCCGCCCCATCCGCGCGGCCACTGGGCGGTCCACTCCCTGGGCGTGGCGTGCCTTAGGGCGGCCCGCCGCCGGCCCGGCGGCGCGCCGCACCCTGTAGAACCTAAGCCCGGTGCGCCTCGATATAGCTTTGCAGCAGCACCACCGCCGCCAGCCGGTCCACGGCCTGGCGGCGTTTGGCGAGGCTCAATTCCGCCTCGCGCAGCACTCGCTGCGCGGTAACCGTAGTCAGCCGCTCATCCCAATACTCCACGGGCAGACCACTCCGTGCCGCCAGCAGTGCGCCGAAGTTCCGTACCTTTTGCGCCTGGGCCCCTTCCGTGCCGCTGAGATGGAGCGGCAGGCCCATCAGCCACAGCGTGACCTCACGCTCTCGCGCCAACGCCAGCAACGCCGCCAGGTCTCGCTCCCGATTGCTCCGTTCCAAAGTGGGCAGACCTTGGGCGGTTAATCCCAGAGGATCGCTAATGGCAAGCCCGATACGGCGTGCGCCAAAATCCAGCGCAAGAATCCTTGCACCAGAGAAGGTCATGTTTCATCATCGCGATATTGACGCCCGCCCGCCAGCATACTTTCGGCCGGGCAATCCGAGGTCGTTGTCTCCGCATCCAACCATTTCCCATGGGCGAAATTATTTCCAT
>JAKAUF010000410.1 GCA_021827785.1 Acidobacteriota bacterium
CGTTTTGGCCCGGTGTGCGGCGGGACGCGGTCAAGGGGTTGGGGCTGCCGCGAAGAATGTGGCACAACTACCGGCGCTATGGCCGCGCCTGGGCGCGCCGCGATGGGAGCTAGAAAGGGCGCTCGCCGCCACGCATGCCGGCATGGCTCGGCGGTTCGCGACGGTGGGGTGCCCGGCGTTTCGCTGCGCTGGGCTTCGTCCGGCGCTTCTCCACCCTACGCGTCGCACCACGGCTCGGGTCTTCCCGCTAGCGGACGAGGGGCGCACCGCTAGCGGCGGTGGGGGGAAGACCCGTTGAGCTTTTTGGTATAGGCGGCGCGCTGCGCAGCCTGGATGGCGGCGGAGCGGTGCATTTCCCGGCGCGCGGCGGCGGTCTGGCCGAGGGCAGCGTAGGCGCGGCCGAGCAGGTAGTGATCGCGGGCGTTTTGCGGATCCAGCTGGACGGCGCGCCGCAGGGCCGGGAGGGCGGCGTGGGGATGGCGCAGGTCCAGGCGCGCCTCGCCCAGCCCGGCCCAGGCGAGGGCGTAATGCGGAGCGAAGCGAGCGGCGCGCTGGAACCAGGGCAAAGCGGCGCGGGGCTGGCCGCGGCGGACGTCTATTTCGCCGAGGAAGCAGGCGGAGACGGCATCGTCCGGGGATTGGCGAACGGCGGCGGCGAATTGCCGTTCCGCGGCGGCGTTTTGGTTGAGCTTGGCGTAGACCAGCGCCAGGCGGCGATGGCCGCCGGGAAACCGGGGATTGGCGCGGAGTGCGGCGGTGAATTCCTTGGCTGATTGCCGCAGGTGAAACGTCCGTTCCTCGGCCAGGCCCATCAGCGTGTGCGCCTCGGCGGATTGCGGCGCGAGGTGCATGATGCGGGCGAAGACGCTGATGGCGGGGTGCGTTTGCTTGGCCGCGATGTCGGCGCGGGCAAGCGTGTAGAGCAGCCGCAGGTCCCGCGGCCGGAGGGCGGCGGCGCGGGACAAGGCGCGGGCGGCGGCGGCGTTTTGCCCCCGGGCGAGGCGGGACATGCCGGTCAGCGCCTGCGCCTGGTAATCCTTGGGCCGCACGGCGCGCAGCCGGCGGAGATAGCGCAGGGCGGCGGCGTAGCGATGGGCGCGGAACTCGCAGATGGCGGCGTTGCGTAGCGTGGAGGGGTCGTTCGGGGCTAGAACCAAGGCGCGGTGGTATTGGGCTAGAGCGGCATCGGTCTTCCCTTCCCGGTCCAGGGCGATGCCGTAGTCGTTGAGCAGGCCAATCACCCGGGGATGGGAACGGAGGGCGCGGCGAAAGGCGGCAGCGGCGGCGGCATAATCCTTGCGCGCCAGGGCCGCCGAGCCGGCGGCGGCGTCGGGGCCTAGGGAGGACCCGGGCGGCGCCGGGGTGGAATGAGTCGCCGGCGTCCGAGACGCTTGCGCCGCGGCGGGAAGCGCGCAGGCCAGCGCCAGCAGCACAACGGACACGGCGGGGAGGCGCATGTGTTTAGCGTAGCGCCGGCGTAGCCGGCGCGTCATGGCTTAGCCCGGCGGCCTCGCCGCTGGGCAATAGAGCGGCCCGGCGGCATGGCCATCCGTGGGTTCTTCACGGCCCCGTGGCGCGCGCACGGAGCAAAGACGTAGCCGCCGGGCGGCCGAGCCGCCTCCTTCCGGACGGCCCACCGGTGGCGTTCCCGCAATCCGGCTGCGGCATGCCGTAACGGGCGCCCGCTCGCGCTCCAGGCACGTCAAAGTTGCCCCGACCCGATCGCCGCCGCCGCGGATGCGGCTGGGCGGAGCACCGCGGCCAGCGGCCGGCGACCCAGCAGAACCGGCGCGGCCTTTTCGCGCCAGTTTTGCGCACCAGGACACGGCCTGCCCGATGCGGAAGCACCAAGAAAAATGGGCCCCGCCGCGGCGGGGCCCGGAGGATGCAACCAAGGAACTCGCGCCTAGAAGATGAACTTCAAGCCGAATTGGATTTGTCGCGGACCGTAATCCGACGTCAACTGGCCGAAGTTGGTCGTGCCTAGAGTCGTACTGACCCCGGTGAAGTTCACATGGTTGAACGCGTTGAAGAACTCGGCGCGGAACTGGGCGTGCAAGCCCTCGCTGACGCTAAAGTTCTTCATCAGCGCCATATCCCAGTTGTCCATGCCCGGGCCCAGCACAATGCCGTTGCCGGCGGTGCCCCAATGGCCAATGGCAGTTTGGAAAGCGGCGGTATTGAACCACTCGGACTGAAGCTTAGGTCCATTGGGGTTGGTGGTCAGATCCGGCCGCGGTACGTTGCCGGCAAAGTCAATGCCGACGCCGCCGGGTGCCGTACCCGCGGGGCAGGCGGCGCCGCCAGGCACGTAGTCGTTGCAGTTGAACGGATCGGTGAACTGGCTAATGGTCAGCGGCACGCCGCTTTCCAGCGTGGTGATACCGCTCCACTCCCAGCCGCCGAAGGCGTTGCGCGCCCAGCCGGTCATGCCGAAGCTCGGCAAATCGTAGACATAGCTCAGGACAAAGACCTGCGGGCGGTTGAAGCCGACCGGGCCGTAGTCCATCCCGTAGTTGTAGGTGTTGAGCACGGTGTCAAAGCGGTCCGCGGAACTGTAGCTGAGGTCCTTGGACCAGGTATACGCGGCGTCCAAAGTGAGGGCGCCGACCTGGTGCTTCACCGACACCTGGAGCGAGTTGTAATTCGAAATCGCCGCAGGGTTGCGGGTAGTGATGGCGGAGTAGCCCAGGTACGGGCGCAGAGCCGTGGTCTCCGGGCAGCCGGCGCTGCCGCCGGCCACGCAGCCGGTCAGCCCGTAGATGGTGCTCACGGGGATTTGATTGAGGTCCTCCTCCAGCAGGAGGTTGCTGGCGTGGTTGCCGACGTAGGCGACTTGCACGCGGGTATTGTTAGTGAACTCGTGCTCCAGCGACAAGCTCCAGTCCTGGACGCGCGGGGTGGCATAGGCCGGGTTGCCCGTCGCCGTCAGTGAGCGCGGGGTGAGGCCGACCTGGAGGCTGCCGCCGTTCGGATTGTCGAAGAGGTTGTAGGGCGTGGACTGGCTGGTGGTGATGTTCACGAAATTCAGGAATGGCGGGTTGGAGAACTCGTTCTCTTCCCAAATCCCATCCAGCGTGCGGTCGAAGTACAAGCCCCAGCCGCCGCGAATGGCGGTGGTGCCGTGGCCGAACGGATCCCAGGAGAAGCCGAGGCGGGGAGCAAAATCCGCCGTGTTGTTGGGATTGACGTTGGCGCCGAAGGGCGAATTGACGTTGGCGATGATGATGCCGTTGGTGTAGTTCGCCGGCGTCACGCCGCCGGGAGCGAACGAACCGTTGGGTTCGATCGTCGGCGCGGCCGCGGGGCTAAAGGCGGCGGGATCGAAGTTGTTCAGAATGCCGGTCGAATCGTACGGCGTCGGCAGGTACTGATAGCGGATGCCCAGGTTGACCGTCAACGTCGGCGTGACCTTCCAGTCGTCCTCCACGTAAGCGCCGAAGTTCGCGAAGTGCAGGTCCGGCACGATGTCCCGGCTGGCGGCGCTGAAGCCGCTGGCGTAGCCGAGCAGGAAGTTGGCGAGCCCGGGGTTGCCGTATTCGTCCACGAAGTTCAACTGGCCGGCGACATTGTTGTCGGCGTTCTCCGTCTTGGTCATGGATTGGAGGCTGACGCCGGTGCTGATGGTCTGGTTGCCGTGCGTCCAGCTCAGGTTGTCGTAGGCCTGCTTGTCAATGTTGCGCTCGTGATAGGGAGCGCTGGGCAGGCCGACGCCGTTGATCTGCGAGACGCTGATGCCGGGAATCCGGTTGTAAGGATCCTGAAACGGGAAGTTGGCGGTGGACAGGCCGCTAAAGCCGCTGGCGTTGCCGCCGATGCCGGTGATCACGCTGTTGATGGCGCCCCAGCTGTAATTGAACGCCGCCTCGTTGACCAGGTTCGGCGTCATCTCGATGGTGGCGTGCAGGACAAAGTTGCGTCCAGGCGCATCGGTGGCGGTGGGATACACCCCGGGCAGGTTGCTGCCGTTGAATAAGCCGCCCGGCTCGGTGGTGGGGATGTTGTCGCCCATGTAGCGGGCGAACAACTGGATGTTCTGGCCGACATTTTGATCGAGGCGGAACAGATCCTCGCGCGTGTTGTTGGTGGCGGCCAGGTTGACGGTATAGGGATAGCAGGACACCTCGGGGTGGCCATTGGAGATGCAGGCGCCCGGCGTCGGGGTCAGCTTGGAGTAGATGTTCTTGACGTACGCCGCGGAGTTGGAGCTGAAGCAGTTGGGGTTGATCTGGTTGCCGGTGATGCAGCCGGCGGGCGCGGACGCGGCGTTCAGCGTGACCGGGGCTTGATTGCCCTGCTGGTCGGTGTAATAAAGGCCGTTGAAGTTGCCGTTCAGGACCTGGGGATTGGGCAGGGCGTATTCATAGGTGGACGGCGTGCTTTCCCGCCGCCATTCCTCGGACCAGAAGAAGAAGGTCTTGTTCTTGATGATCGGTCCGCCGACGGTGAAGCCAAAGTCGTTGTAGTGGTCAACGCCGCGGGCCTGGCCGGAGGCGTTGGCGAAGTAGTCGTTGGCGTTCAGGATGTTGTTGCGGACGAATTCATACGCGTCGCCGTGGAACTGGTTGGTGCCGCTCTTGGTGACCACGTTGATCTGGCCGCCGCCGCTGCGGCCGTATTTGGCGCTGTACCCGCTGCCGGCGATGCTGAACTCCTGGAGGGCGTCCACGCTAGGGACGTTCAGGATGGTCGAGTTGGAGCCGGTGTCGTTGATGTCGGCGCCGTCCACGGTCCAGTTATTCATGGTCGGGCGGAGGCCGTTCACCGCCACGTCGGTGGTGTTGGCCATGCCGAAGCCGACGGTCATGCCCAGGTTGGAGGAGACGCCGGGCTGGAGGGCGACCAACTGCTCGAAGTTGCGGTTGTCGAGTTCCAGCTGGCGGATCTGGTGGCCGCTGACGGTGGAGATTTGCGCGCCGGTCTCCAATTGCACCGGGGCGGTGGTGGTGCTGACCTCGACGGTTTGGGTGATGGCGCCGGTCTTCAAGGCCACCGGCAGGCCGAACTGCTGGCCGACTTGCAGCGTGACGTTCTTGGTGCGGAAGGTCTGGAAGCCGGCTTTCTTCACGGTGACCGTGTAGACGCCGGGAGTCAGGTTGCTGACCGTGTAGGCGCCTTGGGCCCCGGTCGTGACCGTGCGCAGACTGCCGTTGGCGTTGTTGAGGACGGTGACCGTGGCGCCGGGCACGACCGCACCCGAAGGATCCTTGACCGTGCCACTGAGCGTGGCGTTGATGTTTTGGGCGAAGATCAGGCAGCTCAGGGCCAGCACGGCCCCGGCACATATCAAGATTCGCTTGCGCATATTGGGGAAACTCTCTCCTACGGCTACCGCCGACCAGCAAACTGGAAAGTTATCCCCGGAACGCTCTTGGTATCCACACCTTGACCGCGCCGGGGGAAATTCGAATGCAGCTAGTGTAAACGCCCCAGCGTTTCGGTATCCGTGCCGCCTAACACATCCCGGCGGTAATAATGCGGGTTATCTGTGCGTCAATACACAGCCATGCCGCCGGCCGCGCCGTGGCCGGCGCCCGGATGCAACACGCGGGAAAGGGCGCGAGCGCCGCGAAAGGAGCGCCGCCGCGGCTAGCGCGCCGCGGCCACGGCCTCGTCGCCGGCGAGAATGGGGGCGCGCGAGGTGACGATGATCGCCGTGGCGGAACGCGGCTCGACGCGAATGATGACGGCGCTGCCGAGGACGTCGGCCGGCTCGGGAATGGCGCGCAGCGCGCCGACATTGAGCCCCGGCTCGGGGTGCGTGCTGGATTGCGCCATGCCCTCGGATTCCGTCTTGAACTGCCAATTGCTGGGGCTACCGCGGCGGCGGAAAAGCGTCCATACCTGGCCGATCCGCGCGCCCGCCGCGGCGCCGCCGGTCAAATAAATCTCATCGTTGGCGCCCAAAATGCCGGCCATGTCGCGGCCCATCGCGACCAGTTGCGCCCTCCCGCGCACCGGAGCCCGCCAGGCGGCGCGGGTCAGGCGCGGGCGGATGGGGCCGGGGTTGGCGCGCCAGGCCAGCGCGAAGTCGCCGACCTGGGCGGGCTGGCAGGCGAAGGTCATGCGCGCCAGGGCGATGCCGCGGCGGTTGATGCGCAGGATCTTGGCCCGCCCCACGGTCTGAAAGAATGCGCCCATGCGGCTGAGGATGCCGAACTGTCCGGGAAACTGTTCCGCCTCCTGGCCCACGCTGGCAACGCGCATCAGGCGAATGGCATCGCCGCGATGAAAATCTCCCGCGTGATTGAGATACAGCACGTCACCGGGCGTGAACAGTGACACCTGCATGCCGCCGCGGGCGCCGATCAGCCGCATCACGTGGCGATAGCGCTGCGGGCTGAAATAATTGCTACAGGCGATTTGGCTGGTCGCAAAGTGGTGCGAGGGGGCCGTCTGCGCGGCGGCCGGCCGGATCGCCAGGGCAAATCCGGCGACAAGAAGTAAGTATTTGATTTTGCAGTACATAGGGTACGCCTCGCGAACCGGGCGGGGATCTGGGCTAGGGAGCCCCTTCCCTCCATGCCGCGCCCTCGGTATGATGCCTTAGCTTATGGCACTCCTCGCCGCAGTCTCCAGCAATCCGGTTCCCAACCGGGTACTGCCCGAGCATTTGCCGCGGTTGTGCGTGCCCGTTGCCGCCGCGCAGGCCGGGGAGATGATCGCCCTGGCGGAGCGGGCCGCGCGGTCTAACTCCTTTCTTGAGTTTCGTTTAGATCACCTGAGTCAGCCGGCGGCGGGGCTCCCCAAGCTGCGGGAGTTCCTGGCCGCGCGGCCGGAGTTGATCGCCTTGGCGACCTGCCGCAAGAAGCAGTCGGGGGGGTATTTCCGCGGCTCGGTTGAGGCGGAATGCGCCATTTTGGCCAAGGCCGCGCAGGCCGGCTGCCAATGGGTGGATCTGTCGCTGGAGAGCGCGGAGCGGGCCGGGATGGCGGCGCTGAAGCAGCTGCGGGCCCGCGCCAGCCTGATGATCTCCTATCACGACTACGGTGCGACCCGGCACCTGGCGGCGGTGGAACGCCGCTTGCGGTCGCTGCCGGCGGATATCTATAAGGGAGTCTGGCAAGCCAAGCGCCTGGAAGACAACGTGAAAGTGCTCCGCTGGGGCGCCGATCTGCCCGCCCCGCGCGTGGCGTTCTGCATGGGCGAAGCGGGCCAGCCGAGCCGCATTCTCGCGCTGCAAGCGGGCAGCCCGTTCACCTATGCGGCGGCGATGGAAGGCGCGGAGACCGCCGAAGGACAGTTTGACGTGGCCGCGCTGCAACGGATCTACCGCATCGAGGAAATCAACCGCGCCACGCGCGTCTACGGCGTGACCGGACATCCGGTGGCGCACAGTCTGTCGCCGCTGATGCTGAATACCGCCTTCCGCCGCGCCAGCGTCAACGCGGTCTACGTGCCCTTGCCCGCGCGGCATGCCGAGGAAGCCTTGGCCCTGGCGGCGGAGTTGCCGCTGGGGGGATTTAGCATCACGCTGCCCTACAAGACCGCCCTGCTCCGTGCGCTGGACGGCGTGGACGCGCTGGCGCGGCAGGTGGGAGCCATTAACACCGTGGTGCGCAGCGCCGGCAAGTTCTACGGCTATAACACCGACGTGGCCGGCATTCTCGGCCCGCTGGAAAACCGGACCGCGCTGGAGCGCAAGAAGGTGCTGGTCTTGGGCGCCGGCGGCGCCGCGCGGGCGGCGGTGTTTGGGCTGCGTTCGCGGGGCGCCGATGTCCACATCTGCAATCGCACGCCGGCGCGGGCGCGGCAACTGGCCCGGGCGGCGGGCGCCAAGACGATTTTGCGCCGGGAGCTGGCGAAGACAGACTTCGACATTTTGGTGCATGCCACCCCGGTCGGCCTGTTTCCGAAGGTGCGGCAGTCGCCGCTGGCGACGGAGGAAATCCGCGCGGGCATCGTCTTTGATTTGGTCTATAACCCGCTCGAGACCGAGCTACTGCGGCGCGCGCGGCAGCGCGGCGCGCAGGTCATCACCGGGCTGGAGATGTTCGTGGCGCAAGGCGCGGAGCAATTCGAGATCTGGACCGGCAAGCCGGCGCCGCGGCAGGAAATGTACCACGCCGTCCTCTCGGAATTGCAATCCCGTTGACGACCCCGGCGTGGCTAGTCGTGGCTAACTGAGCCCACGCCGCATTCCCGCGCAGCGCGCCGCGGGGCTGCCGCGGGCCACGGCCCATGGTGGGCGGGCTAGGCGCGCGCCACGCGCCGCGCCGGCCGCACCGCTGGCGTCAGGATTCCCCGCGCCAATCGAGGCGGCGCAGAAACGCCGCATCGGCGCGCCAGCGGGGCCGGACTTCCACCCGCAGGCCGAGGAACAGCCGCGGCCCCAGATGGGGCAGCTCCCGCTCAATCTCCGCGCGGGCGGCGGCGCCAATTTGCCGGATCATTTCGCCCCGGCGGCCGATCAGAATGGCCTTTTGCCCTTCCCGCTCGCAATACAGCACCGCCTCGATGCGGGCGCGGGGCCCGGGTTCAAAGCGTTCGATGGCGACGGCCAAGGCGTGCGGCACTTCCTCCCGCGTCAGGCGCAGCGCTTGCTCGCGGATCAGCTCGGCGGCGAAGAATTCCTCCGGCTGGTCGGTGCTCTGTTCCGCGGGAAAATACGCCGGCCCCGAGGGCAGCAGGCGCAGAATCTCCTCCACTAAAACGCCGAGTTGCTCGCCGCTGCGGGCGGAGATGGGAACGATGGCGGCGTAACGGTTCTGCTGGCGGTAGCGCTCCAACAGCGGCAACAAGGCCCGCTTGTCGGCGAGGCGGTCAATCTTGTTCAGCACCAGGATGACCGGCGGCGCGCCGCCGCCCGCCGCGGCGCCCGCTTCCCCGCCTTCCTCCTGGCCCGCATCCAGCATCTGCGCGGCGTAGGCATCTTCCGCGCCGGGAGCACGGGTCACATCCACCATCAGCAGCGTAAGATCCCGGCCCTCCAGCGCCTGGCGCGCCTGGCGGAGCATTTCGCGGTTCATCGGCGTCGCCGAGCGGTGCAGCCCGGGCGTGTCCACGAAGACGATCTGGCCGCGCGGACTGGCGCCGGGCGGGGTGTTGTAAATGCCCAGCAGGTGCGTGCGGGTGGTCTGCGGATGGGGACTGACGATGGCGACCTTGCGCCCCAACAGCGCATTGAGCAAGGTGCTCTTGCCGACGTTGGGACGCCCCAATAGAACGACAAATCCAGAGCGGAGTTTCGCGGGACGAGCCAAGCTCCAGTATGGGCCAGGCCGGCCTATCCCCGGGACGGCAGGTGCCGGAGCGGCGTCACTCCGCCAACGTTAGCGACCGTCCTTCGCCAGCCGCCGCTTACGCCGCCGCCCGCCGCCGCCGGGAGAACGCATCCCGGCCAAACCGAGCGGCATCTACTCCCGCTTGTATCGGCAGATGGGATGGGGCTGTGGGTGGTGGAACGCCGGCCCGGAGGTGCTCCTAAGGATGCACTTCGAATAGCGCCGACGTGTACTGCTGGAAGTTGTAGGCATAGTATTGCCCGTTGGCCGACAGGCGCAATTCGAGGTGGTACCCTCCGCTGCCGCGAGGCACCGTAGCGCCGGCACGATTGGGCGGAGCGATGATATGAAGCACGTGCCGTTGGCCGGTGTGCACGTTAATGGCCGTGACCGTCACGGGAAATTGCGTGGCGCTCTCCACGAACAAATACCGGCCGTGGGTGGACCAACGAATCGGAATTTCGCCGGGCCGCACCAGCGGGAACGGCTGTGGGGAGCCACTGCGGGTCGGATACAAATACCAGCGATTGTCTCGCGCACTTTGGGCGAGCACCGCCCCGCCCCCCGGGGCAACGGGCAACCAGGCCCCCACGTCCACGGCGGGCGATATCGGACGAGGCACGCCCGCGGGGAGGGATTGGCGCCATAACCGCCAGTAGTGGTTTCGCCTCATTTGAGCGAAAAATGCCACCGCCTTGCCGCCGGGCAGCCAAGTAAATCCGATGCCGGCATAGCTGGCAATGGGTCCGCGCGGCAGGGATATGGTCCGACCCGTCCCGGTGGGCAGAAGCTCCAACTTGTCCGGGTTCGAGGGAACCCAGGAGGCCACATAACGGCCGTGAGGCGATAACGCGAGCGGATTGCCGTCGCCCAAGCGGAGCGGCGGACCGCCATTCGTGGGACGAATATAGGCGGAAAACAGCGATCCACCGCCTTCGCCGCATTCGCAAAACACCACCGTGCGGCCATCGGCGGACAGGGCTCCCGCCAGCGTTGCGTCCATCCAGGAGTAATCGTGCTCGGCGGGATCGCCCGGAAAACGCCCGCGCAGCTGCATCGACCAATTCTCCACGGCAACAAGCATTTCACCGTTTGCGGCGGCATCCTCCATCTGCAACGAGGAGGGATAGCGGCCCAGGATCTGGTCCCCGCCGCCGAGGGTCAGCGAACGCATCGTTTCCGCCATATCGGCGTGACGTGAGCCGACGACGAGAATTCGCTTGCCGGACCAGGCCAAGCCCTCCAGAGAGGAAAAGTTCGCGGCCAGGGTCCGGATCCTTCCGCCGCCAGCGGGAATCACCGCGACCGATCCGTTATCGCCGTCAGTATGGGGATGATCGCAGAAAGCGATCCAACGACCGTTGGGTGAAAATCGCGGGGAGGAAAACCAGCCTTGGGTGACGGCGAGCACATGGCCCAAGGGGAATTCCAATTGGGAGTGGTGGCCAACATTCCGCACCGCCGCCAGCCGGCCCTGGGGCGACCAGGTCGCGGCGACCGTATCGGTGGCGCGGGAGCGCATGGCCCCGCCCGACAGCGCGCCGGTCGCGAGCGTGCCTAGGCAATCGGTGAACTCAACCGGCTGGCAATGGAGAATGACGGCGAGGCGGCCGCTGGCCGAAACGCCCGCCAGCGAGCCGATGATGCCGAGCGGATGGGCTTGGAGACTCCCGCTGCGCAGTTCGTAGACCTGGGTGGGTTGGCCGTTCCAGGCGGCGGAGTAGACAATGCCGGCGCCGTTGGGCTCAAAGCGGGCATTGCGCACCAGACCGCGCTGGTAAGTTACCCGGGTGAAGGACGGCACCGGCGCGATGGCGCCCCGACGGGCGCCGAGCCACCAGGCGCCCGCGCCCACGGCGACGAGCACCATCGCGGCCAAGGCCGCCCGCGCCGGCCATCGCCGCCCCGCCCGGAGCGGCGCTGCCGCCGGCCCCAAAGTACTGCTGGAGCCGAGGCTGCTAAGGCTGTCCAAAGCGAAAGCCAGGTCTTCGGCCGACTGGAAGCGGCGCGCCGGGTCCTTTTCCAAGCAGCGCTCAATGATGCGGGCAAGTCCCGGGGGAACTGCACTGCCGCCAATGGCCAAATCGGGTGGTTCGTCGCGGAGAATGGCGCTGAGCGTCTCCAACCCGCTGGCACGCTGGAACGGCTGCCGGCCGCTGGTCATTTCGTACAGCACTGCGCCTAGGCTGAAGAGGTCGGCGCGCGCGTCCACCGGCTCGCCCCGCGCCTGCTCCGGCGCCATGTACCCCGCCGTACCGAGCACGGTTCCGGGCTGGGTGGGTGAGGCTTCGGGAGGCAGCGTGGGCTGATCGTCCCCGCCGGCGCCCGCGCCGAGACCGGCCGCGGCCCGCCGCCCACGCCCCTCCGCCTTGGCCAAACCGAAGTCGAGGATCTTTACCCGGCCATCACGCGTCAGAAAGATGTTTTCCGGCTTCAGGTCGCGGTGAATGATGCCCTGGGCGTGCGCCGCCGCCAAGCCATGCGCCAGTGCCGCGCCATATTCGCCAACCCGCCGCGGCGGCAGTGGGCCGGCTTGCAGGCGCTGGCGCAGCGATTCGCCATCCAGCAATTCCGTCACTAGATAGGGGCGGCCCGAAGACTCGCCGACATCAAAGATAGCCAGCAGGTTCGGATGGTTCAGCGCGGCAATGGCCCGTGCTTCCTGCTCGAAGCGCCGCTGCCGGTCGGCATCGCCGTCCATGGCCGGCGGCAAGAGTTTCAGCGCTACGTCCCGGTTGAGGCGGGTGTCACGTGCGCGATATACCTCTCCCATGCTGCCGGCCCCGAGCAATGAAATCACCCGGTATGGGCCTATCATCGCGCCGTAAGCGACCGACATAGTCTCCCTACCATAGCAGACCCGCCAGTCCGGGACGGCTCACCATCCGCCCGTCGTGCCGGGGGCTTTGAGTGCCGGACAGAGCGGAGCGGCAATCCGGACGGGTTCCCGGCATTCTACAGCCGCGCCGGGCCCACCCTGCGCTCCACCCCTCCCGGTCGCGTTCCGCCTGGTTCGCTCCGCACCGTTCAGTGCGGCCCGTCGAAAATACCCACCTCTCGCCTGTGACCGGGCGCGGCGAATCTCCGTCCGCCGCCGCCGGAGAGAACGCATCCCGGCCAAACCGAGCGGCATCTACCCGCGTGTGTACCGCGGAGTGATGTGGGTGGTCTGCGGCGTGTTCTTCGCGCTGTGGGTAGGGCTGTGGGTGGTGGAGCGCCGGCCGGGAGGTTTGGTGCAGGCATTCCTGGCCGCCGCCATCTGCATCGCCATCATGAACTGGGTGGCGCATTACCGCCCCCAAGGGGAAGACTGAGGACAATGTGATGATGCTGCGCCACCGCATGGCGTTCGCCTGCATGGCGGTCATTTATAGCGCTTGGGCGGAGGCGACGCTGCTGCGCCACTTCGCCGGCACGCCGGACCGCGCCATGCGCTTCTTGCTCTACAGCCCCGCGATGGCCTGCATCCTGACCATCGCCGGCCTGTGGCTGGAAAGCGGCTGGGTGCGCAAACATGACCTTCCGCCCGGCTATCCGCCCTATTTCCTGCCCATGCCCATCCGCGTGTTGGAGATCGCCGGCATCGCCTTCCTCGGCTGGCGCGTGTTTTGGATGTGGTTTAGCTGGGACGGCATGTTTCTGTTCCCCGCGATGCTGATGCTGATCCTGACCATCTGGCGGCAAAAGCCGACGCCGAAGCAAACCTTGGCGGCGGAGATCACCGGCCGGCCCATGTGGGGCATTCCCCGCGTCACGCGCTGGTCGCGCGAGTATCAGGAGCGGCAGCGGCCGGAAATGCGCCCGGTGGGCCCGGCGGTCGGCGGACGGAAGGTTTAGCCGGCGCGGCGCCGCGCCCGGAGCACCGCTGGCGCCGGTGGACCCCTAAAACATTGCTTGGCGCGGGCCCCAGCGCGGCTGCCCACCCCAACGCGCGCCGCTGCGCGTTGGGGCCCCGGCTTTGGGGGCCGCGCCGCGTCGCTTGCCGGGGGCGGGCCGCAGCGATTGCCGGCGCGCCTGCGGCGCGGGGGAATTTCGCGGCCTTTCCGCGCCCGCTTTGCTCCCCGAGCAAATGGCGCGGCCCCCGCGATTGGCAAGACAACCTGGAGCTTGGGCCAGGCATTTACACGCGTGTACCGGCGGGAAGCGGAAGCGTGCCGGATGTGGGGCCATGTTCTTCTCCCTCCGGCACTTGTTTTACCTCGCGGCGGTGCTTTTGGGGGTCTTTCTCTGGATCTTTTATTTCCAGGACATGCCGTACCGCTCGGCGCCGCGGCAGCCGATCAGCTTCAGCCACCGCATCCATTACGAACGGCAGATCGCCTGCATTTTCTGCCACGCCGATGTCGCCAAATCCGCTTATGCCGGCATGCCGCCGGTGCTGAAGTGCATGGGCTGCCATCGCGAAGTTATTCCCTATTATCCGGACGTCGCCAAACTGCACCGTTATTGGCGGGAGCAGAAGCCGATTCCCTGGGTGCGGGTGTTTTGGATTCCCCAATACGTGCACTTTCCGCATCAGCCGCACATTTTGGCCGGCGTGCAATGCGGTGTGTGCCACGGCGACGTGGGGCATGAGAACCGCGTGTTCGAGGTGGTCAATTTCAACATGGGCACCTGCATCACCTGCCACCGCGCCTATGGCGCCCGCACGGATTGTTTCCAAGCCTGCCATCACTGAGCCGCCCTCATGCCTGACGACCCACGCAGTCCGTTCGACGAATTGGTGCAGATCCGCAACGCCGGCGGCGCGCCGCTGGACCGGCGGGACTTTTTAAAGGCCGGGGGCGCGGCGGCGGCCGGGGGCGCGCTGGCGGGCTGCCGCACGACGGGCCACATCCTGCCGCTGGTGGTGCCGGACAACCGCTACATTCCCGGCGTGCCGCAGCACTACGCCACGGTCTGCCGCGAATGTCCGGCGGGCTGCGGCATGCACATCCGCGTCAACGACGCCCGTCCCACCAAGCCGGAAGGCAACCCCCGCCATCCGCTGAACCGGGGCAAGCTCTGCATGCGCGGCCAGTCCGCGGTGCAAGGGCTGTACAACCCCGACCGCTTTCCCCAACCGATGCGGCGAGACCAGCATGGGCGCCTGGTGGTGACCACCTGGCCGGAGGCGCTGGCCATGCTGCAACAGCAGATGCGGCAGGTGGCGCTGGCGGGGCGGCAAGCGGACGTAGTTTGGCTGGGGCGGCTGGAAACCGGCACGCTGGACCAACTGCTGCGGGACTGGCTGGCGGCGTTTGGCTATCCCGCTCCGTTGTATTACGAAGCGTTCGCGTATGAGGCGGTGCGCGAAGCCAACCGCGTCAGCTTCGGCCAGGACGTCGTCCCCTACTACCGCTTCGATCGCGCCAAGATGGTCGTCGGCTTCGGCGCGGAGTTCTTGCAGACTTGGGTGTCTAACGTCCAGTTCGCCACCGATTGGGCCATGGGCCACAGCTACGGCCACACCCACGACCCCGCCTATTTCATCAACATCGGCCCGCGCGTGACCATGACCGGGGCCAACGCCGACGAGCATTGGCAGCTCCGGCCGGGAACCGAGGCGCTGCTGGCGATGGCGCTGGCGGAACGGGTGGCGTTTCACGCCGGGCAGACCTTGCACCTGCCGGCGGGCGTGCCGCCGGGCCTGGGCATGAGCCAATCCGCGGCGGCGGAGCGCACCGAAATCCCCGCCGACGTCGTGGACACCGCGGCGCAGCGCCTGGCGCGCAACCGGCCCTCGCTGCTGCTGCCCGTCGGTTACGGCAACCTGAACGCCGCCGCGCTGACCGCCAACCTCGTGCTTAACGCCGTAAACGCCATGCTGGGCAACATCGGCGCCACGATTTTGCTCCACCATCCCCACGCCTTGAGCGGCGCGGCCCGCGCCCGCGACGTGGCGGCGGTTTTCGAGCGGGCGCACGGCGGCCAGGTGCCGCTGCTGTTTCTGCACCATGCCAATCCCGTCTTCAACTTTCCCGCCGCCGCGACTGTGCCCGCCGCGCTGAGCAAGATTCCGTTCATCGTTAGCTTCGGTTGGTGGCGCGACGAAACGACGAAATACGCCCATCTGGTGCTGCCGGACAACTATCCGCTGGAAAGCTGGGGCGACTATGCGCCGATCCCGGGACTCACCGGGATCCTACAGCCCGGACGCCGGCCGGTGTTTGACACCCGCCCCACACCCGACGTGTTGTTGTGGCTGGCGGCGCAAGCCGGGCCGGCGGTGCAGGGGCCCATCCTGCACCGGATTGAAATGCCGCCCGTCGCCGCCTTGCCGGCCGATGTGGCTCCGGTTGGCAGCAATTGGCAGCAGAGCCCCAGCCTGCCCAATCCGACCCCGCTCACCTACGACCCGCCCGCGGCGATCCATAGCTTCGACGCCTACCTGCGCCGCGCCTGGCAGCTGCGCTTGGCCCCCAACGCGCCGCCGGCGGAACAAGCCGCGGCCTGGCGGAATTTGTTGATGGCAGGCGTGCATTTGACCACGGAGGCGGAGCCGGCCGTCGCCACCGAACCGCCGCCTGGACGTTTGGGCCCGCCGATCAATGAGACGCTGCCCACCACCACGCTGGAGGGCCCGAATGGCGATCCGCCCCCGCTGCCGCTCGAGGCGGAGTTTGAGGGCAGCGGCGATTTCTATCTCACCAGCTTCCCGGTGGTGCAGTTCTTTGACGGTCGGCAGGCCAATCGCTCCTGGATGCAAGAGATCGCCGATCCGCTCAGCAAGCTGGTGTGGGACAGTTGGGTGCAAATCCACCCCGACACCGGTTGGCGCCTGCACGCCGCCGAAGGCAGCATTCTCCGCCTGGAGACTCCCTACGGCCACGGCGAATGGCCGGTGCATTTGGATTCCTTCATTCGCCCCGACACGCTCGGCATCCCCATCGGCCAGGGCCACCGCGACTTTGGCATGTTCGCCACCGATGTCGGCGAGGCGCCGCAGCGCCTGTGGACGCCGCGGCTGGACGCGGCCGGCGGACCGATCCCGATGGGAGTCAAGGTGAAGGTGACCAACACCGGCAAAACCCGGCCGATGGCCAACCTGCAACTGGAGCATTGGCAGCGGGACAAGCGCATCGCGCAGGCCTGTCTGATCAGCCAAGCCGGCACGCCGGCGGTGCGCGACAAGGAACCGCGCGCCACCTTCTACGCCTTCCACCCCACCCCGGTGCATCGCTGGGGCATGGCCGTGGACCTCTCTAGCTGCATTGGCTGCAACGCCTGCCAAGCCGCCTGTTACGCCGAAAACAACGTGCCGGTGATGGGGCGCAGCAGCTGCCTCAGCTACCGCGAGATGACCTGGCTGCGGATCGAGACCTACGCCGGCGACGCCTGGCATCCGCCGACAACCATGAACCCGGATATCCGCTTTCTGCCCATGCCCTGCCAGCAATGCGGAAACGCCCCCTGTGAATACGTCTGCCCGGTCTTCGCCGCGTATCACACCGATGAGGGCCTGAACGCGCAGATCTACAACCGCTGCATCGGTACGCGCTATTGCAGCAACAACTGCATCTACAAGGTGCGGCGCTTCAACTGGTATACGCCCATGTGGCCCAAGCCATTGGACCAGCAGCTCAATCCCGCGGTGACGGTGCGGTCCAAGGGGGTCATGGAAAAGTGCACCTTCTGCGTGCAGCGCATTGAGCAGGCGGAGCTGACGGCCAAAGCCCAAGACCGGCCGCTGCGCGATGGCGAGATCCAAACCGCCTGCATGCAAACCTGCCCCACCGAAGCCATCGTCTTCGGCGATCTCAAGGATCCCAACAGCCGCGTCTCGCAACTGCACCAGCAAGACCGCGGCTATCGGCTGTTCTGGGAGGAAAACACCTTCCCCGCGGTCACCTATCTCAAGCGGACCAAATTCGTGCTCAACGGCTTGGCGGGCCAACCCAACCCGGAGCCGCCGCTGTAACCCTCGCCCTCCATGCCGGCTCGCAACGATGTCCCTCGCCAGCGAACTCGCCCCGGCCGATCACGACCTGCGCACCGCCTCGGCGACGGTGCTGCGGCCGGTGGAATCCTGGCCCGGCTTCCGCTATCTCGCCGGCACGACCGCGGTCGGGCTGGTGGCGATTCTCGGTTTTATCTGTTGGGGCTGGCAGATGTATATCGGCATGGGCGTCAGCGGCCTGATGTGGCCGGTGATGTGGGGCGCCTACATCACCAATTACGTCTTCTGGATCGCCATCGCCATGAGCGGCACGTTCCTCAGCGCCGCCCTCTATTTGTTCCGGGCGCGCTTCCGCTCCGCGTTTTCCCGCGCCGCCGAAACCATGACCATCTGGTCCATCCTGAGCGCCGGGCTATTTCCCCTGATTCACCTCGGCCGCTCCTGGCGCGCCTATTGGATCCTTCCCTACCCCAACCAGCGCCGCCTTTGGCCGAATTTCCGCTCGTCGCTGGTGCTGGACTCCTACGCCATCACCACCTATCTGGCGGTCAGCTTGGTGTTCTGGTACATCGGCATGCTGCCCGATCTGGCGGAGCTGCGCGACCGGGCGACCGGCTGGCGGCGCACGCTCTATGGGATCGCATCCCTCGGCTGGACGGGCAGCATCCGCGACACCTCGCCGTTCCTCAAGCTATATATCCTTCTCGCCGGACTGGAATTGGCGCTGGTCTTTAGCGTGCATACCACCGTGGCCTGGGACTTCTCCACCGCGCTGATCCCCGGATGGCACGAGGAAATTTTTCCTCCGTACTTCGTGGCGGGGGCGGTGTTCAGCGGATTGGCCATGATCCTCACGCTGATCATCCCCATCCGCGAGTGGTTCCACCTGCACGACTTCATCACCGTGGATCACCTGGAGAAGGTTTGCCAGCTCATCATCGTGGCCAGCAGCGTGCTCACGTTCTCCTACGCCACGGAATATTTCATCGCCTGGTACAGCGCCGACACCTATGAACGCAGCGCCTATTGGATGCGGGCCTTCGGCCGCTATTCGCATCCCTTTTGGATGACCGTCGCCTTCAACTGCGCCCTGCCGCTGCTGTTTTTCTGGCGCCGCTTCCGCCGCTCGATCCCGCTCATGTTCATCATGTCCATCTTGATGAACGTGGGCATGTGGCTGGAGCGGTTTGTCTTCATCGTGACCAGCCTGGCCTATAGCTTCGATCCCGCTGCTTGGGGCATCTATCACGTTACCTGGATCGAGATCGGCATCACCGCCGGCGGTTTTGGCGGATTTCTAGCGCTGTTTCTGCTTTCGCTCAAGGTCATTCCCGCCCTGCCTACCGCCGAGGTGCGGCGGGACATTCTGGAGGCCCGGCGCCAGCGCCAGGCACTGGCCGCCGTGGGGTTGTGGCCGCCGCCGGGATCGGCGGGTGGAGGGCAGCCGCTGGCGCCGCCGCCGGCGGCGGGTTCGTGAAAGAGGGGGAATGCAAGATGCCGCAGTGGCCGGCCACGCTTATGCATGACGATCAGCCCGCGGTGGCTCCGGTGTTCCGCGGAGTTCTGGGATCGTTCGCCGACGAGGAGCAACTGCGGGCGGCGCATGCTCTGGCCGATGCGGCACACCTCGGCTTTGAGGTCTTCATGCCCGTCGCCGATGAGGAACTGCTGCGCCATTTGCGCTTCCGCACGGAAAAAAACGGCGTGCGCTTCTGGACGCTGTTTGGCGCCATCGGTGGCTTCGTCTCGGCCATGGCGTTAACGGTTTGGACGCAGCGCAACTGGCCATTGGTGGTGGGCGGCAAGCCGATCGTCAGTTGGCCGCCCTTCATTCAGCCCATGTTCGAATGGGTGGTCCTGTTCGCTTCCTTGTTCTGCGCCGGCGGTTTCCTGCTGCTCTCCGGCCTGCCCAACCTGCACCTGCATCCCGCCTACCGGCCGGAGTTCGGCGTGGACCACTTCGGCATGTTCATCCCCTGCGGCCTGTCCGAGGCGGGTATGGCGCGCACCATCCTGGCGCAAGCCCAGGCAGAGGCGATCTTTCCCATTTATGACCACGGCCTCGGGCGGCTTGCCGAGCCCACGCAGGCCCCCTAGAAATCGCGCCATGTCCATCGCCCCTCCACCCCAGCCTCCGACTTCGCCGCCGACCCTACCCCGGCCCGCGATCACCCGCGCGCCGGGCACGCCGGCGGGGTGGGTGACGCGGTTGTTATGGGTGCTGTTGTTCATCGGCATTGGCGTCTTCCTCACGCTGCTGGTGACGGACCCGCGGCAACTGTGGACGGATTATCTCGCCGAGTTCGTATTCTTTTCGGGCTTGGCGCTGGATGGCGTGCTCTTCAGCGCGGTGACGCGCGGCTGCAATGGGCGATGGGCGCGGCCGCTGATGCCCTTGGCGGAAGGCCTGTCGGTGGTGCTGCCGGTAACGGTGCTGCTCTACATTCCGCTGATGCTGGCGCACGGCTTCATCTATCCCTGGTGGAACCACATCCCGTACGGCAAAGGCCCATGGCTGAACCATTGGTTCTTGCTTGGCCGCGATCTCGGCTTCTGGATCGTGCTGGCGTGGTTCGAGGTGCGATATCTCTATTGGTCGCGGCGGCGCGATCTGGGAGAAATGTTCGACGATCCCAGCCACCCCGGCCGCGCCCAGGCCACTGGCCTCCAGAAGTTCATCTGCCGCAAGTGGCGGGGCATGGACGCCGAACGCCGCCGCATCGAACACAGCCTCGGCCGGCTGTGGGTGCTGATCATTTTCGCCTACGCCTATTTCTACGGCATTTTGGGCATGGACATGAACATGTCCCTCAACGCCACCTGGTACGACTACATCTACGACTGGTATTTCTGGATC
>JAKAUF010000084.1 GCA_021827785.1 Acidobacteriota bacterium
GCCTAAAGACCGTCGCCGTCACGTCCCTGGACAACGCGCGGCAAAAGACCGCGACGCACAGCTCCGGCAAAAAGCTGGCCGACGCCTGCGATCTGGTCATTGACAACTGCGTGCCCGCCGAGGACGCCCTGGTGCCCGTCGAGGGCGTGGCCGGCAAGGTCGGGGCCGGTTCCACCGTCGCCGTCATCACCATCGGCATGGCCCTGGTCAGCGAAGTCGCCGCCCAGTTGCGCCGCCGCGGCGTCACGCCCCAGCCCTTTGTCTCGCCCAACGTGAAGGAGGTCGGCCCGGAAAACAACGCCCAGGTCTTCGCCGAGTACCGCCGCCGCCGCGCCCAGCACGCGGCCCGCGCCCGCGGGATCGCCGGTTAGCGGCGCAGCGCGGCCGCCCTGGGGCCTTGGCTCGCTCGGCGGCCTGCCACGCGGCCATCGCGTGGCGTGGGCTTTCGCGCGCGTGGCGGCGGGTTTGCGCCCGCCGCGTCGCGGCGCGAGATCAGCGGTCGCGCAACCCGGGGCATCCAAGATTCGGCGGCTGCGCCGCGCACGAGGACCGCGCGGCTCAGCCGCGCACGAGGACCGCGCGGCTACGCCGTGCGCGGATTCCCCGGCTGCGCCGCGCGCAAGCGGTCCGATGCCCGTTTGCCGGCGGCGGCGCCCGGAGCGCGCCGCCGCTTGCCGTATCATTAGCCGCAGCCGTGACCACTGGACCTTCCATTCCCGGCGCCCTCTCCACCACGGCCCCATCCGGGCCGCGCTGGCCGCTGTTCGCCACCGCCGACGCCGGCATGTTCATTTTCGGCATCGTGCTGTTGCTGATGGGCGCATGGCTGCCGTCGCTGCCGGTCACCACCGCCCAAGCCGGATACCTGGGCTCGCTGCCGCTGCTGGGCATTCTGGCCGCCACCGTCGTGTGCGGCCCTTGGCTGGACCGCGCCGGCGCGCGTCCCGTGCTGGCCGCCGGTCTGGCCGTGGTGGCCGCGGCCTTGGCGCTCATGCCCGGCCTGGCCGGCAGCGAACTGCTGCTGGCCGCGGCGTTCGTCTACGGCCTCGGCGGCGGCTTGCTCAACACCGCGACCAACGCGCTGGTCGCCGACCTGGCCGCCCTGACGCCGCAGGACGCGGATCCGGCGGCGCGCGGCCGCGCCCTTAACTTGCTGGGCTTCTTCTTCAGCCTGGGCGCCATCGGCTCACCGCTGCTGATGGCCGCCGCCGGGCCCCATGCCGCCGGCGCCGTCATCCACGCCCTCGCCGCCCTCACCGCCCTGGTGCTGCTGCCGGTTCTCCTGCTGCCCTTTCCCGCCGCCTCGCGCCCCGGCAGCCATCCCCGCGATCTGCTGCGCGTGCTCAACCAGCCCATCGTCTGGCTCTTCGGCGCCTTGCTGTTCTTTGAATCCGGCCAGGAGAACGCCATGTTCGTCTGGGCCGGCAAAATCGCCCAATCCGCTCTCGGCGCTGACGTCCGCAGCGCCGCCTTGGTGCTGGTCGTGCTGAGCGCCGCGCTCGGCGCCGGGCGTTTGCTGGCGGTCGGCTGGCTGCGCTGGCTGGGCAACCGCTGGACCCTGTGGGCTTCCGCCTCGGCGGTCATCGCCGGCTCGCTGCTGGCCATCGCCGCCGGCAGCTACGCCCTGATGGTCGCCGCGTTTCTTCTGGTCGGCTTTGGCTTTGCCGCCATCTATCCCACCGGCCTCGGGCTGGCCGCCGACCGGTTCCCCGCCGACACCGGCACCGCCTTCGGCGCGGTCATCACGCTCTCTTTGCTCGGCGGCTCCGCCGGACCTTGGATCGCCTCCCGCCTCGCCGCCATCGGCCCGCGGTGGGTGTTGGCCCTGCCGCTCGTCGCCTCCACCGGCGTGCTCCTGCTCACCGCCGCCGCCACCCGCCGCCGCAGCGGCTAGCCCGCGATCAGCGGCGCCAGCCGCGCCAGCACCGACCGCAGAAGCGGCTCCGGAACCCTGCTCGCTCCGATGCGGGTCGGTGGCCCGGCGCTCCGCCGGCTACCGGTTGACGTAGACGTGCAGCCGCGCCGTGCGGACTTTCGCGCCGTCGGCGCCGCCGCCCACCGCCCGCCAGCGCAGCTGATGCCAGCCCGCGGCCGCCGACTTGGGCACCGCGACCAAGAACCGCAGCGGATAGAACTGCCCCGCCGCCACCGGATACAACTCCGGCGCCGTCACCGCCCGCCAGCCCGGCGGCAGCACCGGCTGGATGCGCATCCGCGCCGCCCGCGCCGACAGGTTGCGCAGCACCAGCGGCACGGTCAGGATCGCGCCCGCGCCGGTCGTCTCCTCCGGCTCGTAGAGATGCGGCATCTGCGGCAATCCGTGAGCCGCCCACAACTGCCGGTAGAAGCGCCAGGGATTGCCCAATTGAATCGCGCGGTCGAGGGTCGGGTCCGCCGCGGTGCGGTAACCCGGCGGTGGGCTGTACGGCAGCGGTCCGGGAACCACGCCGGCGAAGACCCGCGCCGTCGGCGGCGCCGGCACCAAGGTCTTGGCCAGCACGAACTGCACGGGCACGTTCCAGAAGGTGTAATTGCCCGTGCGCAGCGACGCCGCCGCAATGTCGCCGGTGCCCTGCTGCGTGGCGTGAAACGCCGCTTCGTGCGCCGCAATCTGCGCATAGGTCAGGCCCTTGGCGCGGCAGATGCCGGTCACCTGGAACGTCGGGCCGTATTTGTCCATGTAACGGTGCGAATTGGCGTTGGAGAAGTAATAGAGCTTCTCCGCCTGCCACGGTTGCAGCCCCTCGGTCAGGTTGGCGTAGCCCAGCCGGTTGCGCGGCGGCGCCACCTGCTCGGCGAACGCGGTCGGGTTGCCGGCCAGGTCGAACGCCTCGGTGGCGATGACGCCCGAGGCGTGATGGTCGGGATGGTTTTCGCCCCAGTCGTTGTCGGGCGCCATGGTCATCACCACCTCCGGCCGCGTCAGGCGGATGATCCGCACCGCCCGCTCCAGGACCGCGCCTTCGCCCCACCGCTCCAGGGAATCCAGCACGTCGTTGCCGGGATGGTCCCGTCCGCCCAGATACCAAACATTGTGAATGCCCATATACGCCAGCGCGCGCCGGGCCTCGATCTCCCGCACCGCCGCCAGCGCCAGCCCTTGCTCCTCGCCCACCAAATTGCCGCCCGACCGCCCCCAGGTACAGAAGGCCACGGCCACGCGCTTGTGTTCGTCGTAAATCGCGTGCGCCAAGTAACCGGTGATCAGCGTCTCGTCATCCGGATGGGCGACGATGACCAAAATGTCGGCTTTGTAACGGGAGTCCGGCGGCGGAATGCGCGGCGCCAGTTTCTGCGCCAGCGCGGCGGGCGCCAGCGCGCACAGCAACAAAAGAGCCAGCGGCAGGCGCAGCCGCCGCGACGGGGAATTGTGTTGCAAGGGACCGCGGAGCTGGGAAACGCGGGCAACGGAACTTGAGGTCATGGCGGCTAAAGTACCACGCCTGCGCGGTCTCGCGGCGATTTGCTTCACTGCGGCTTCGCCGCATTCCTGCGCGGCCTCGCCCAATTGCGGCGTTGCGTCGCCATAACCCCTGGCGGCGCGGCCCGCGCGGGCGCAAATACCCCGCCGCGCGAAATGTCTCCGCCGCGCGGGGCCGAGCCGCCCGGCGTGGAACAGGCTTTAGAGTCTGTGTGACGATGCAGGCGTTGGGCGGCTGGGAGCGCGCGGGTGGGAAAAAGGGCGAAGGGTGCGGGTATTGCACGGGCGGGAGCGCGGGGGCGGAGGGCCGCGCGCGGTGGTGCGAGCGTTAGCCGGCGTGGCAGCGCGGAGCGGAGGCGAACA
>JAKAUF010000382.1 GCA_021827785.1 Acidobacteriota bacterium
TCGGCAACTGCGCGGCGAACCCGGGGTCCCCAACGCGCAGCGGCGCGTGTTGGGGCGGGCAGCCGCGCTGGGGCCCGCGCCAAGCAATGGGGTGCAACGCCGCCGCCCCCGCCAGCCGCAATAGCTCCCGCCGCGTCACGCCGGCTGGTTCTCGCCGTCGCCGCCGCGCGGCGCTGCCGCGGCGTTCGAGGCTTGGATCGCCATGTCAATAAACGCCAGCGCCGCCCGCCCCAGCGCCCGGTCCCGCCGGAACACCAGCCCCAGCTCGCGGTACAGCTTCGGCGCCGCCAAGGGCAGCAGGGCCAGTTCTCCGCTGCGCGCCTCCGTCACCGCCATGGTCTGCGCCACGAACCCGATGCCCAAGCCGGCCGCGGCGAAGGATTTGATCAGCTCCGTGCTCTCCAATTCCATCGAGATCTTCAGCCGGGAAGCGAAGGGCTGGAGCCGCTCGTCGAGCGCGTCGCGCGTGCCCCCCGATTTCGGCAGCACCAGCGGATATTCGGCCACGCGCGCCCATTCCACCGCCGCCGGCCCGCTCTTCTCCCGCCCCGCCCGCGGCGCCAGCGGGTGGCCCGGCGGCGCCACCGCCACGATCTCATCCCGGTGCAGCGGCACCACTTGCAGCCGTGGATCGCTGGCGGGCAGCGAGAGCAGGCCGAAATCCACCCGGTTTTCCAGCACCGCCTCCATGATGTCGGAATGTTCCCCCCGCCGGATGTGCACCCGCACCGCCGGATGCTGGCGGATGAAGCGCGCGAACACCTCCGGCAGCACGTGCAGGCAGCTGCCCTCGTTGGCCGCCAGCGACAACTCCCCGCTCGGCGTGTGATTCAGGTCGGCGATCGCGTCGAGCCCTTCCTTCCGCAGTTGCCGCAGCCGCGAAGCGTACTCATGAAACACCCGTCCCGCCTCCGTCAGCGCCACTTTCCCGCCGCCGCGGTCAAACAGCCGCGCCCCCACTTCCTCCTCCAGCAAGCGAATCTGCGCGCTGATCGCCGGCTGCGTGCGGTAGCAGGTGACGGCGGCGCGGGAGAACGAACTCAGCCGCGCCACCTCCAAAAACGTGTTCAGTTGATCAAAATCCATCGCTTTGCGGCGAGAAACCGCCCCCCTGCCGCCGCCCATGGCGGCGATAAAAAAAACTTATTGGGCTCGGCCCCTCGCGCACTGCTAGTCTGCCATGTCTGGTGGGTGATGGCGGAGTTTCTCCTCGCTCCCTCCAGCCGCCGCCGGCGCCGGGCCCGCAGCCGCCCTCCGCTTGCGTGGCGCCGCCCTTGTTGACCCGCGCTGCCGCTGTCTTGTCCACGGAGATTCCGCCATGCCCACCCCCAAGGAAGTGCTCGATTACTGCCGCCAACATGAGGTCAAGATCGTGGACCTGCGGTTCACCGATCTGCCCGGCCTTTGGCATCACATCTCATTCCCTGTCAATCAGTTGACCGAGGCGGCCTTCGAGGACGGCTTCGGCATTGACGGCTCCAGCATCCGCGGCTGGGCGGCGATCCATGAGAGCGACATGCTCCTCATTCCCGATCCCTCCTGGTACATGCTGGACGCCTTCACCGCCGTCCCCACGCTGGTCATGATCGGCGACATCCAGGATCCCCTCACCCGCCAGCGCTACGACCGCGACCCGCGCCATGTCGCCAAGAAGGCCGAGGCCTACCTCGCCTCCACCGGCATCGGCGACGTCGCCTACTTCGGCGCCGAGGCGGAGTTCTTCATCTTCGACAACGTCCGCTTCGATCAGCGCGAGCAGCACGCCTTTTACTTCATTGACGCCGAGGAGGGCCGCTGGAACTCCGGCCGCGAGGACGCCAATCTCGGCTACCGTCCCCGCTACAAGGAAGGCTACTTCCCCGTCCCCCCCACCGACCATTACCAGGACCTGCGCACGGAGATGGTGCTGAAGCTGCAAGCCGCCGGCCTCACCGTCGAGTACCACCACCACGAGGTCGCCACCGGCGGCCAGTGCGAAATTGACCTGCGCTTCGACAACCTGCTCAAGACCGCCGACAACATGATGGTCTACAAGTACATCGTGCGGAACGCGGCCAATGAATACGGCAAATCGGCGACCTTCATGCCCAAGCCGCTGTTCCAGGACAACGGCAGCGGCATGCACACCCATCAGTCCCTTTGGAAATCCGGCAAGCCGCTCTTCGCCGGCGACGGCTATGCCGGCCTGTCCCCCATCGCGCTGCACTACATCGGCGGCCTGCTGAAGCATGCTCCCGCCCTGGCCGCGCTCATTGCCCCCACCACCAATTCCTATAAGCGCCTCGTCCCCGGCTTTGAAGCTCCGGTCAACCTGGCGTATTCCCGCCGCAACCGCTCCGCCGCCTGCCGCATCCCGATGTACTCGGCTTCGCCCAAGGCCAAGCGCGTCGAGTTCCGGCCGCCCGACCCCTCCTGCAATCCCTACCTCGCCTTTGCCGCCATGCTCATGGCCGGCCTGGACGGCGTCGAGAACAAGCTCCCCGCCGGCGATCCGCTGGATCGCGACATCTACGATCTCTCGCCCGAGGAACTGAAAAACGTCCCCTCGCTGCCGGGTTCCCTGGATGCCGCCCTCGATGCCCTCGAGGAGGATCACCAGTTCTTGCTGAAGGGTGAGGTCTTTACCGAGGAGCTGATCCGTACCTGGATTGATTACAAGCGCTCCAAGGAAGTAGATGCCCTGCGCCTCCGTCCCCATCCCTACGAATTCCAGCTCTATTACGACATTTAGCCGCGGCCGCGCCTGAGCCTTGCCGGGGATCCGCGCCGCGGGTCCCCGGCGTTTTCATTTGCAGGTGGTTTTGGACCGCTCGCGGCGCCGTGCTCACGTTAAGCGGCGCGCCGCGCCAATTTAAGCGAAACACCCCGCCAGCGCCGGGGCTGGGGCCCGCGCCTATTCATTGCTTTCCTGCGGCTGCATTCCCGCGGCTGGTTCCCCGCGGCTGGTTGAACGCTGCCAGTTTCCTGGTCGCCGGCGCAAAGCCGCAGCAGGGCAGTGCCGCCGCCCCGGCGGTGGCGCCACGCTCGGCCCCCCTACCGCAGCTCTTTCAATTCCGCCAGAAACTCGTCCACGTCCTTGAAGTCGCGGTAGACCGACGCGAAGCGCACATAGGCGACCTTGTCCAGTTGCCCCAGCCGCCGCATGATCAGCTCGCCAATCGCGCGTGTCTTCGCTTCCCGCTCGCTGGATTCCACCACCAGCGCTTCGGCGTCGTTGACGATCGCCTCCAGTTGCGCCATCGCCACCGGCCGCTTCTCGCAGGCGTGCAGCAGCCCGTTCAGCACCTTCTGCCGGTCGAACTTTTCCCGCCGCCCGTCTTTCTTGATCACCATGTACGGGATCTCGTCAATGCGCTCGTAGGTGGTGAAACGCTTATCGCAGGCCAGGCACTCGCGCCGGCGGCGAATCGCCTCGCCTTCCTTGCTCTCGCGCGAATCCACGACTTTGTCCTCGGGATGACCGCAGAACGGGCAACGCATGGCTGTAGTTAAGCTTACAACGTCAGACCGGCCTGGAACCGTGATCCGCCGCGCACCCCCCGTGCCCAGTTGGAGACGCGCTGGCGGCGCGGATGTGGGGTATGCCTCTGGCTTGCGTGCGGTCGCGCTCGGCGCGGCCGGCGCGCCGCGTGGAACAGGCTTCAGCCGTGTGCCGCGGGCTTCAGCCCGCGCTAGCCCCGCGGCGCGGCCGCGGCATTACGGCCACGCCGCAACCGCCAGTTTCCCGCCCGGCAGGCGCTGCAACTCCGGCGCATACAGCCCAACGTACCGCCGCCGCCACCAA
>JAKAUF010000237.1 GCA_021827785.1 Acidobacteriota bacterium
GATCCATCGCGACCCTAGCTTGGTGACCCGGAAATAGCCCGTGCCGCCGCCGGAGACGGTCACTGCCGCCAGACCGCCATACTGATCCAGCACGGGCGTGGAAGTACTCCCTGAGCCGGAGCCCGACCCCGAGCTGGATGACGCGGCAATGCTGATGCTGACCGCACCCGTCGCGGTCGCTCCCTTGCTGTCCTTGACCTCCGCGGTAAAGCTGGCCGCGGCCGCCTTTTGCGGCGTCCCGGTCACCGCCCCGCCGGCCCCAAGGCTCAATCCGCTGGGCAAGCTTCCCTGCGTGATGGTCCAGGTGTACGGCGCGTGCCCACCGCTCGCCGCCAAGCGGGCGGCGTACGCCGTACCGGCGGTGCCGGCGGGCAATGCCGTGGTGGCAACGGCTAGAGGCCCCACGGAATTGCCGCCCCCGGAAAAATTACCGGCGCCGCTGCCGCCGCCGCCACAGGCGGCTAAAGCCACCGCCATCAGAGCACAAAAAGGGAACACCACGAGATGCCGACGCGACACTATGCCTACCTCCAGGGGTTGTCCGCGCCGCTCACGCGAACCGCCGCCGCCCGTCCCGCGCCGACTCAGTAGCGCGGGCCTGACTGCGCTGCGTAATGGGCAAGACTACTTTCGGGGTAGCGCGCCCTGCATCGTGGCAAACCCCTAGGAGCTACTCGCAAATTGCCTCATCCCGCGCGGCGACTTCCCCGTCCCGTCCCGGGCGGCCCCGGGCCGGCGCCTCCGGCGGGATCGCGAACGCGGCCGGACGGCGGCGCGTGGCGCTGACCGCGCCCGCGGCGCAAACGTTGCGGCAGCCGGCGTCCCGAGCTGGTCAAACCCCCGCCACGCGCGGCCGAATCCCATTGCGCGTGGACGCGCCGGTAATCAGGCCTTCGCAGCGCCGGGCCGGGCGCGAGCAAGCGGTCGCCGCGCTGTTGTCGTTTCGCTGTTTGTGGTTGGTGCTGCTGGTTGCCAGCCTGGCCGCGACGGCAATGTGCTGGCGGCAAACGCAAGCGCGCCTGCGGGAAGCGGCCGACGTGACCATGCCGGACTCAGTCATGGTGCAGACCGCGCTATGGGCGCGCGCCTCGGGCAAGATCTATCGCCGCCTCGACGCGCCGCCCTATACCCCCGCGGTGTACGGGCCGTTGTATTACTTGATCCTGGTCGGGCTGTCGTTCCTCACCGGCGCAAATTTCGCCGGCCTTTTGCTCGCCAGCCGCTTATTCACCCTGGCCTGTTACGCCGGCCTGGCGGTGATCCTCTGGCGGTGGGCCCGCCGCTTGGGATTGCCGCAGCCGCTCGCCGTCTTGGCGCCGCTTTTCGCGCTTGGCCAAATCGCGTTTCTCAACTGGAACGTCACCACCCGCCCCGACGTGCCGGCGGTGCTGGCCTCCGCCGCCGCGGTCTACGCCGCGACGGCGGCCGGCGAGCCGATTGGGCGCCGCTGGTCCGCGCCCATCGCCGCCGGCCTACTGGCGGGCGCGGCGGTGATGCTGAAGCAGACGGCATTGGCGGCGCCGGCGGCGATCGCGCTGTGGCTGGCGCTGCATCGCTGGTGGCCGGCATTGGCCGCCTTCGCCGCCGCCGCGGCGGCGATACCGGCATCCCTGCTCGGCGCGCTGGCGCTGCGCGGCGAGCAGCTGCGGGACTTGGCGCTACTGGATGATCCCTATAGCGGATGGCGCAGCGCCGTGGGCATTCTGCTCCGCAAGATCGAACAGTACGGGCCGGATGCGCTATGGATCGCCTTGGCGCTGCTTGGCGCCGCCGCCGCGGCCCGGGCAGTCAGCGCCCGCCGCGGACCCAGGCCGCGGGGCTGGGAGTTGCTGATCCTTTACTTCTTTCTGGCGTGGGCGTGGGGATTGCTGACGCTGGGCCGCAACAGCGGCGGCGCGGGCAATTACCTCCTGGAGGGCTGGGCGGTCACCGCCGTGCTCGCCGCCGCCGGCGTGGCCGCGCTGCGCCCCATTTGGACAGTGACCCCCGCCGCCGCGCGCAGTCTGGTGATTCTGTGGGCGGCCGTCGCCAATATCGCCGGGCTGATGGCCTGGCATTATCGCGCAAGCGTGCCCCTCCCGGACCAGGCGCCGCTGGCGCGGGTGTTGCGCGGCCGGCGCGTGCTTACCGACATTCCCTACCTGGGCGTGCAAAGCCGCGACCCTGCCTATCTGGACCCGTATTTGCTGCATACGCTCGAACTCGCGGGGCTGTGGAGTTCCCGCCACCTGGCGGCGCAGATCACCGCGCAGCGTTTCGGCTTGGTGGTGCTGGACATCAGCGGCGGGCGGGCCAACACCCGCTTTCGCGGACTGACCCGATATGACCGCCGCACCATCGCCGCGCTGCGCCATGCCTACCTTCCCTATTGCGTACGCGGCGTCTCTCCGCAACGCGGCGCGGCGGCGGTCTTCCTGCCGGCCGGACGGCGCCCGCCGGCCGGCTTGGCGGGGGCCCTGCGCGGCGCCGATTGCCGGCCGGCGCTAACCGCCATCCCCTTCTTCCCCGCCACGCCGTAAAATCAAAGACGGCATGCAAGTGACCGTCAACGGCGAGGCGCGCGAAGCCGCGCCCAACCTCAGCCTGCTGGAGCTGCTGCGCGAACTGGGCCTGCCTAGCGAGCGGCTGGCGGTGGAGCGCAACCGCCAACTGGTCCCGCGCCGCGAATGGGAAAGCACCCGGCTCGCCGCCAACGACCAGATCGAGATCGTCCACTTCGTGGGTGGGGGCTAACGCCCGGCGGTGCGCGGATTTGACTTCCCGCACGTCCACCCTCAATAATCAGGGGTTCCGCTCCGCTCTTTCGCCGATGTCAACCACCGCCACCACGCCCGTCCCCAGCGGCACCTTCGCCCGTCACAGTTATTTTTGGCGCCGGCTGCATTCGCTGACCGGCATCGTTCCGCTGGGCGCCTTCCTGGTCGAGCATTTCGCCTCCAACGGCGCTGTCCTCAGCCGCACGCCGGTGGAAAGCTACGGCAACACGGTCAAGTTCCTCAACTCCTTGCCCTATGTGCTGGTGTTGGAGATTCTGCTGATCTGGGCGCCGCTGGCCTTCCACGGCATCTACGGCCTGTGGATCGCCCGCGAAGCCACGCCCAACAACCGGCGCTACGGTTGGTTGGGCAACTGGGGCTATTTGTTCCAGCGCATCACCGGCGCGATCGTGCTGGTCTTCATCGTCTGGCATGTCTGGACGGCCCGCTTCGCCGGCGTCAGCCTGCCCGACCATCCCTTCCTGTCGTATTCCAAGATGGCGGCGCAGATGCTGAACCCGTGGATCCTGGCGTGGTTCCTGGTCGGCATCACCCTGGTCAGCTATCACTTCTCCTACGGGCTTTATCTGTTCGCCGCCAAATGGGGCATTACCGTCAGCCCGGTGTCGCGCCGTAATTGGGGCTGGATCTGCCTCATCATCGGCCTCGGCTTCACCTATGCCGGCGTCGCCTCGGCCTTGGCCTTCCGCGGCATTCACATCTACCCGATGCGCTAGCCCGCCGCACTCCCATGCCCAATTCTTCTCCCCATCTCCTGATCGTCGGCGGCGGCCTGGCCGGCCTGTCCGCGGCGCTTCACGCCGCCGAGCGCGGCGCCCGCATCTCGCTGTTCTCAGTCGTTCCGGTGAAGCGCTCGCATTCGGTCTGCGCCCAAGGAGGCATCAACGCCGCCAAGAACCTGAAGGGCGAGGGCGACTCGCCCTGGATCCATTTCGATGACACCATCTACGGCGGCGACTTCCTGGCCAATCAGCCGCTGGTGAAGCGGATGTGCGAAGCGGCG
>JAKAUF010000125.1 GCA_021827785.1 Acidobacteriota bacterium
GTCTTCGCCCTGGGACCGGGAGGCAACACCATTCGGCGCACGCGCACCGTGCTCGGCGGTTCGGAACCGGAGCAAGTCTACATCTACCGCCGCATGCACCTCACCAAACCGAAATCCACCGCGCCTTCCCCTACCACCTAGCGCCGCGCTGCCACCGCTCGCCTCGCGATGCCGCGGGCGGGGCAGGCCCGCACCCGTCAACTCACCAGCCAGTTGTCAATCAACCGGGTCTTGCCCACGAACGCGGCGATGGCGAACAGCGTGTTCGGGCCCGCGCAAGCCACCGGCGCCAGCGAATCGGCATCCACGGCGGCCAGATAATCCAATCGCAGTCCCGGCGTCGCCGTCACGACGGCGTCCCCCACCGCCAACAATCGCTGCGGATCGCGCTCGCCGCCGGCGTACGCGGCCTCGATTGCCCGCAGCGTGCGCGACAGGCCCAGCGCGGCTGGGCGCTCGGCGGCGCTCAGATAGGCGTTGCGGGAACTCATGGCCAATCCATCTGCTTCCCGGACTATAGGTTGGACAACAATCTCAATGTCCAGGTTGAGGTCTCGCACCATCCGCCGCAGCACCGCCACCTGGGCGGCATCCTTTTGGCCAAAATACGCCCGTTGCGGCGCCGCCAGCAGAAACAATTTGAGCACCACCGTCGCCACTCCGCGGAAATGTCCCGGTCTGCTTGCCCCGCAGAGGCGTTCCGAGAGCCCCGTCACCTCGACCGCGGTAGTGAAGCCCGGCGGATACATGGTCTCCGGCGTGGGCGCGAATAGCAGAGCCACGCCCGCTGCTTCCAACTGGGCCACATCCTGCTCCCAGCGGCGCGGATAGGTGGCCAAGTCTTCCCGCGGTCCGAACTGCAACGGGTTGACGAAAATGCTGGCGGCGGTGACCGCGTCGCGCGCGCGGGAGGCCGCCACCAAGGACATGTGGCCGGCGTGCAGCGCGCCCATGGTGGGGACCAGCCCTAGGGGCTGTTCTTCTCCCGTCGCGGATCGGCGCAGCGCCCGACAGGCCAATTGGAAGGCCCGGGGGTCAGTGAAAATTTGCATCGCCAATCTCGGCCCGAAACGCCTGGTCCAAACTTCCGGCCCTAGCCCCGCGCCCGCACCGCCACCGGCGCCCCCGGCGCATGATAGCTTTCCCGATCGGCGGGAAACGCGCCGGAGGTCACGTCGCGGCAATAGGCCTGCGCCGCGGCACGAATCGTCGGGGCCAGGTCGGCATAGCGGCGCACGAACTTCGGCGCTGGATCCGTCAGCCCCAGCAGGTCATGGGCAACCAGCACTTGGCCGTCGCAGTCGGGACCGGCGCCGATGCCGATGGTCGGAATCGCCAGCCGGGCCGTGACCCGCGCCGCCAGTTCCCGCGGAATGCCTTCCAGCACCAGCGCGAACACGCCGGCTTCCTCCAGTGCCTGCGCATCCTCGAGCAGCGCTTCCGCCGCCTCCGGCGCTCGCGCTTGCACCGCGTAGCCCCCCATGCGGCGCACCGCCTGGGGCGTCAGCCCCAGATGCCCCATCACCGGAATCTCCGCCTCCACCATGCGCCGAATCAGCCGCCGCCGCGGCTGGCCGCCTTCCAGCTTCACCGCGCTCGCCCCCGCCTTTAGGCAGCGCACCGCGTTGCGCACGCCGGCGGCAACGCTCGTTTGATACGAGCCGAACGGCAAATCCGCCACGATCAGCGCCCGGGTTGCGCCGCGCCGCACCGCGCGCACGGCGAACAGCATCTCCGCCATTCCCACCGCCAGCGTGTCGGGCATGCCGGCCACCACCATGCCCAGCGAATCCCCGACCAGCAAAATGTCCACGCCCGCTTCATCGAATAGCCGGGCGGTGGAAACGTCGTAGGCGGTCAGGCAGGTGATTTTTTCCCCGCGATGCTTGCGTTCACGGCACTGCGGGACGGTGAAGGGAACTGCGGCAGGGGTAGTGGAAGGCATAACCGGTCTCCGTCACTCAGGATCGAAGCCAAGCCCATGGTAGCACCGCGCGCCCAGCCAGGGCCGTCCCGCCCGCGCCCGTCCGGGCCATGGCCCCGTGCGCCGCCCGCTGGCTCGTGAGCGTACGCATGTCCGGCTCGCGACAAGCCGGGGACGCACCGTCCAAAAGCCGCGAACTGGCCCGATGGCGGAGGCGATGTGAACCCGGGCAGGGAACGGCCCCGAGTCAGCTCAGCTTCATGTTCAGGTACTGCAACAGGCTCCTGACGGCATTCGCCGCGAGCACCGCTTCAGGCTCCCCCAACAGCTGATCGTTTGGGTGAGCCATGCTGCCCCGATTACGGATTTCGTTCATGGCACCAACAACCTGAGCCATCGCCCTCAGAATCTTCTCCGCCCCCGGCCCAGCGGGTTTGGCTCTAAACTTCGGGTGCTGCGCCCGAATCAGATTGAAGAGGGCGGTGATGTCGGCATTTTTCTCCACCGGAATACCCGAGCCCTTGCACACAGCGATGAGGTGCCCGTGAAGCGCGGTGTGTGCCCGGTCGATCGCGCTGACAGCACCGCCCGAACTGAGGAGCGCCTCGAAGTCGCGTAGGGCGCGCTCCACCGCCGCCGAAGTTACCTCAAGCGTGGGGGTTTCCACCGCGTCCTCGCCGCCGTCCCCCATGCTAACCGCGATGAAGCGGATCGGATTGCCACCCCTTTCCATAGCGTCGGCGATCTTGCGGAAGGAGCGCTGACTCTTCGGCATTTCCGCGAGGCGCTCCATTGCGATGTACTGGGCGACGCCGGCCCTAAGGTACAGGAGATCGAACTCGTCGCCGAAGCTGTTGGTCCCCGCCCAGTGCTCGAAGGCTAGCCGGGAGAGCAGCCCCGCAGACTCTGTTTCGCCGGAACGCTCTAAATAACGCACGGCTTTCCTGCGCATCGGTCCCCAATCGCTTGGGACCGTCTCGCGTGTGAGAATCAGCTCACAAGAACCGCTGCCGTGATAGAGCAGGACCATTGCGGTGCCTCGAAACACCGGTGGCGAGGGGGGCCCACCACCGACTGGATGTCGGCTCATCCGACCGTGCGGCGCGCGCTGCGCGGAGCCACGCCCGCCGGGTTCACGTCTGCGACCCCAGGGGCAGGAAGTATTGCGTGCCCTTGATCGGCTCCGCCAAGCGGCGCAGCAGCTCTTGCAGATCCTCGTTGCGCTCGACGAAGTCAATCTCCGAGGTGTCAATCACCAGCAGGTCGCTTTGCGTGTAGTGAAAGAAGAAATAATCGTAGGCGCGGATCACTTCTTCTAGATACTCATCGGCCACGCGGCGCTCGGCGGCGGAGTTGCGCCGCGCCAGCCGCTGCCGCAGCACCTCCGGCGACGCCTTCAGGTAGATGACCAGATCGGGCGTGGCGATGTCGCGCCGGAACTGCGCGAAGTAGCGGTTGTAGATGGCCAGTTCCGTGTCGCTTAAGTTGACGTAGGCGAACAGCTTGTCCTTTTCGAACAAATAATCCGCCACCACCGGCTCCGAGGGCCGCACCGGACCCAGATCCCGCAGCTGCCGGTAGCGCTCGAACAGCAGGTGCATTTGCAGGCGAAACGCCGCCCCTTCCTCGCCGGCGTAAAACGGCGCCAGGTAGGGGCTTTCGTCGCCATCCAGCACGCGGCGGGCATTCATCCGCTCGGCCAGAATACCGGCGAGGGTGCTCTTGCCCACCCGGATTGGGCCTTCGACGGCAATGTACCGGGGCGGTTCAAAAAGCTGGGGCATAGGGCAGGGAACCGAGGATGGAACAGTTTACCGGAATCCGTCCGCCCCGCCCACCACGCGCCCCTCCCCC
>JAKAUF010000325.1 GCA_021827785.1 Acidobacteriota bacterium
GTCCCCGCTGGACGCCGGGCGGGATGTCGGCGGTGCAAATGGATACCGTCTCCTTGCCGGCGCGGTTCATCGCCCGGGCCTTGGTTCGCGCCGGGCGGCACGATCCCGCCGCCGTGACGCCGGCGATGCGCCCGGCGCTGCGGCGGCTGGCGCATTTCGATGGCGACATGTCCCGGGACCGCGTGGCGCCGACGCTGGCGGAGCTGACGCAAGCGGCCCTCGTTCGCCGCGTGGTGGCGGCGCAGGCGGGCGCCGAACTGGCCAAGCGCTACCACTGGAAATCCGCCGCCGTGCTGGCGCGGGAATGGCTGACCGAGCGGCCGCGGGCGTGGCTGCCGCCCGCCTACCAAAAAAAAGGCTGGAACGCCTTGCTGCTGGCCTGCCTGCGCTCCGTGGTCGGCAACAGCCAGCTCACCGCGCAACACTGGCGCTGGGGACGGCACGCGATGTTGTACGTGCCGCAGCTCGTCTATTCGCACATTCCGCTGCTGAGCGGCTACGCCGACCTGGGGCCGGTGGAGTTGAACGGCGGCGCGGACACCATTAACCGGACGACGGGCACGGTAGGGCCGTGCCTGCGCTTCGTCGCCGATCTGGCGGATTGGGACCGTTCCAAGCTGACGCTGTTCGCCGGCGAAAACGGCGAGCCGTTCGGCGGGCATTACCGCGATCAATTTCCGCACTATCTTTCCGGAAACCCCGTGCCGCTGTGGTTTAGCCGCGCCGCCGTCACGCGGCACGCGGTGCATCAACTGCGGCTGCTGCCTTAGCGGCGGCCGCGGGACGCGGGCCCAGCCCCGCCGCGACCGCGCGGGGTTCAGCGCGCGGCGATCGCTTCCGTCGCCGCGGCGGGCGCCGCGCCCACGGCCTGCCGCACCAGGCGGGCATTGCGCCGCGCGGCCTCCCAACTGCCCGCTTGGCGCTGGAAGAGCCCGGGGCCCGCCGCCACGGCCGCCGCTCCCGCCGCCAGATATTCCGGAATGCTCTCCACGGTGACGCCGCCGCTGGGGATCATCGCCACCTGCGGCAGTGGGCCGCGCAGGGCCCCCAGATAGGCCGGTCCGCCGACGGGCTGGCAGGGAAAGACCTTGACGAAGTCCGCTCCCGCCTCCCAGGCGTCCATCACCTCGGTGGCGGTGAGTGCGCCGGGAATCACGACCACGCCCTGCCGCCGCGCCATTTGGATAACCTCGCGCCGAAGGTGCGGGCTGACGATGAAACGCGCGCCGGCGTCCACCGCGGCGCGGCAGGTTTCCGCGTCCAGCACGGTGCCCATGCCCAGCAGGATGCCGCGCGGAACATAACGCGCGGCTAAATCCTGCAAGCAGTGCAGGGCATTGGGCACGGTGCAGGTCAGCTCCAGAATGCGCATGCCTTCCTGCACCAGCATCTCCGCCGCCGCCAATGCCTCCTCGCTGCTTTCGGCGCGAATGACGGGGAGCAGGCGTTCACTGGCGATGGCCGCCAAGGTGTTGGATTTCGATTCCAGGGTCATAATTTCTTGGGCAATCTTGTGGGTGTTCGTCGCGCGTCTAGCGGGGCAATCCCGGGCCGAGAACCGCTAAGTATAGAGCCAACGCCACCGCTCCAGCGAATATCCAGCCGGGTTCCCGGCGCAGCGGCGGGGCCGGTGAACCGCCGTGCGGGGGATGGCGCGCGACGATGGAACCGATCCAGAGCAGCCAAGAAGTGCCGCCGAAGCTGGCCGCCGCCGCCGAGGTGACGATCAAGATGGGGCTGGTGGGATTGAAAGCAGCGGCGGCCATGCTGACGAAACCGCCGGTGAGGTAGGGCCATAGCGTCAAGCGCCAGGCGGAGCGCCGTCCCTGGCTGCCGGAGGGAACCAAAGTCTTCAAGTGCTTTGCGCCCCACCGCAGGCCCGCGACGGAAATGGCCAGTCCCAAGCCGGTCAACGCGATTTTCCAAGCCCACAGCGGGTGCAGGCCGCGCTCGAAGTCCCCCCAATCGCCAAACCCGATGGGCGCGCCGAAGAGCAGATAGCCGCCGGGAACTAGAAGGTTGACGGTGGCGAGGAGCCAGCAGAAGAAACGCGCGGGCGGGGACCAAGATGCGGCGCGCCGCCAAACGGCGAGCGCGATGCCCGCCAGCGTCAAATTGGCGGCGCAGCCGGCGGCGGAAACGACCCGCATTTGCCACCACGCGGCGCCGCGAAAGCTGACGACCAGATCCACCGAACTGACGCGGCTGGGGTGCAGGCCCACGAGCAGAGCCGCCAGGCCGTGGCCCAGAGCTTCATGCGACAGCGTGCCCAAAAAGTCCACCAGGATGGCGATCGCCACCACGGTCCAGCCATCGGGTAGTGCGGCCGTGGGCCGGGATGATGGGCTGGACATGGCATCAGTATCACCGGATGGCTGCCCGGCATGGCGCGGCGTGGTAGAGCGGGTTTGCACATGGGCGCAATCTTGTCGCGGACCGGCTGGGGCATTTTTCCGTCACCAGCATGTTGCATGGCGAACGCTTTGTTTTCATGAAAATGCGTGGTGAAATGCAACATTTCGCGGGGTGTATCCAGGGCTCCAAAGGGAGAACGGGTGAACGGGCGCACGGGTAGATTTGGCGCCGCGGGCGCCAGGCGCGCGGGCCTGCCAGGATCGCCGCCCAGCTCCCTAGGACGCCGACCAGGAATTTAGATTCGGGATAAGCGGGCGGAGTTGTACGAAAGTGGGGCAGCGGAGGCTTGGGCCGGTTGCGCCAGCCGCGGCGGGGGCGGCGCGCATCCCAATGCGGGAGTTCTGGCTGGCCGCATGTCCCTGGTCCTGCTGCAAACGATCTCCGCGTTAGCCGTCGCCGCGCTGGCGTTGTCGGCCAGCTTCTTGGAATTTGCCGACTACTACCTGCATGGCCGGCGGGTGGGCAATCCCTCGGCGCTGTTATCGGCGGCGGGGTTATTTTTGTTGACCGTGTCGCTGGCGGCCAGCGACACGGTGCTGCGCGCGTTGCGGGTGCTGGCCTGGCCGGGGCCCCGATTCGCCCTCTTTTTGGCGGGCAGCGCGTGCCTGTTCGCCTCGATCAGCCTGTATCTGTACCTGACCTATGTGCGGCCGGCGCGGCTGCGGTTTGAAGAAGAATCCGCCCGCTTGCCCCGTTTTCCGGGACCGGGCGGGGACGAGGACGCCGGCGGGACCGAACCGCTGCCGCCGCCCGCGGGCGGGGATGATCGCGGTCCCAGCGGCGCCTAAGCGGCACGGCCATTGTGGCAACTCCGCCGGTATCGCCACCTTCGCGCATGGGGCGGGCGCGCGCCTGGCTGCGGTCGCTGGGGCCGGGGATGGTGGCGGGCGGCGCCGACAACGACCCGGCCGCGATCACGGCGTTCTCCCTGGTCGGGGCCGGCTCCGGCTTCGCTTACCTGTGGATTTTGGCGCTGACCACGCCGATGGAAACGGCGGTGCAGACCGTCTGCGGCGTGATTGGCGCCGAGACCGGGCGCGGCTTGGCCACGCTGCTGCGGGCCCGCTTCGGCCGCTGGGTCAGCGTGGCGCTGACGGCCGCGTTTTTGCTGGGCAATTTCGCCGCCCTGGTCGCCGACACGCTCATCCTGAGCGACTCGCTGGCGCTGCTGACGCATTTGCCGGCGTGGTATTTTCCCGTGCTGATCGCCTTCTTGTCCTGGCACCTGCTGGTGTTCCGCAATTTTCGCCGCATTATTGGCAGCCTGGCGCTGCTGAACCTGAGCTTCGTGGTGTACGCCGTCGCCGCGTTCCTGCTCCATCCGCACTGGGGCCATGTATTGGCGGGGTTGTTTT
>JAKAUF010000137.1 GCA_021827785.1 Acidobacteriota bacterium
CGAAAAACCTCCGCGTGGCGGCGTTCCGCGGCGGCGCTTTCTGGGGGCGCGGACGGCCTCGTCCGCACCCAATGCGGGCCAGCGGCCCGCGCCCCCAGGGCCAGCGGCGCGATGGGGGATCGGGGAGCAGGCGGAAACGGTTGTCGCCCCCGCCGCCCGGAGGGCGACGGAACGCAGGGCAGGAGCCCTACCCCACGGGTGGGCGGACTGCGGGCCGGCGGCGCGCACCGCCAGGGGCGAATGCCCATGGGCCGAGGACAGCCTTCCCCTGCGGCGCTTTCTGGGGGCGCGGACGGCCTCGTCCGCACCCAATGCGGGCCAGCGGCCCGCGCCCCCAGGCCGGCGGCACTCGCCCCCAGGGGCGAGTGCTCATGGGCGCGGTCGCTGCGGGACGCCGCCTGCCGCCCCGCCCGGTCCTCAGGCGCCGTGCGGACAACGGCGGGGTGGTACATTGAGGCGCAGCGGATATGGGCGGCGGGACATCAAGCGGCGCGCGCCGCGGCCTCAGCGGCGGCAGTTGGCTCCAAGCCTTGCGGCGATTGGCGCGAGCGCGGGGATTTTCCGCCGCGGCGATCTTGACCTTGGCGCTGGGCATTGGCGCGGCGACGGCTATTTTCAGCGCCGTCTACGCCGTGCTGCTGCGGCCGCTTCCCTTCCCCCGGCCAGGCCAACTGGCGGCGGTGGAATCGCGCACGCCCTTTTTCAGTTCCGGCGTCACCTGGAGCAGCGACCGCGACTTCCTCGCTTGGCGGCGCCGGCGCACCGCGTTTCTCTCGCTAGCCGGATATCAGGACCAATCCGCGGCGTTCTCCCGTCCGGGTGGGCCGGGCTATGCCCAGGAGCTGAACGGCGCGGATATCACCGCCGGCTTTTTCGGCACGCTGGGCGTCGGTCCCGCGCTGGGGCGCGGTTTCACGCCCGCGGAACATGAAAGCGGCGCGGCGCCGGTGGTGCTGATCAGCCACCGCCTAGCGCGGAGGCTGGGCTGGCCAAATCCGTTGGGGCACATGATTCGCCTGGATGGCGTGCCGCGGCGCATCGTCGGGGTCCTGCCGCCAGGCTTTGATTTTCCCGGCATGGAAGCCGGGCTCGGCGGACCCGAGCGCGACGATTTTTGGCTGCCCTACCGGTTCCATACGGGCAAGGCTTCGTATTGGTGGCAACTGGGCGTGGTGGGACGGCTGCGGCCAGGCGCCACCCCGGCGCAGGCGGAGGCGCAACTGCGGGCCATAGCCGCCGCCACCGACCGCGCCACGCAGCAGCAAACCCGCGGTTACCCGTTCGCCTTCTCGCCGCCGCTGGTGATGCCGCTGCGCCAGGAGGTGCTGGGCGCGGCGGGCAATCCGCTGTGGCTGCTGCTGGCGGCGTCGGGCCTGCTGCTGCTGATCGCCTGCGCCAACGTGGCTAATCTATTCCTGGCCCGCGCCGCGAATCGGGAGCGGGAATTCGCCATCGCCGCCGCGCTAGGCGCGGGGCGGCGGCGCATCGCCGGGCAGATTGTGACCGAGGGCGTCACGCTGGCGCTGGCGGGCGGGGCGGGCGGCGTGGCGCTGGCGTGGCTCGCGCTAACGGCGCTAAAAGCCGCCGTTCCGGCCGGCATTCCCCGCATCGCGCACGCCGGCGTCAACCTTTGGGTGCTGGGCTTCGCCTGCGCCGTGGCCCTGGCCACGGGCGTGCTGGCCAGCCTGGCGCCGGTCTGGTCGCTGCGCCGCGCGGATTTGACCCAGGCGCTGAAAACCGGACCGCGCGAGGGCGGCGACCGCCGCGGCCGGCGGCTGCGGCAAGCCCTGGTGGTGGCGGAGATCGCCCTGGCGCTGCTGCTGGCGGTGGGCAGCGGGCTGCTGTTCCGCAGTTTGCTGGCGCTGAACGGCGTCAACCCCGGCTACGCGGTGCGTCATGTGGCGGTCATCCAGCCCAGCCCGCCGGCGACGTATTCCCCGCCACAGGTCCGCGCATACGATCAGCGCCTGCGGCGCACGGTGAGCGCCGAACCCGGCGTGGCGTCGGCGGCACTGACGCAGGTGCCGCCGATGACCGGTTCGTTCTCCATCTCCACCATATCCTTGCCCGGCCGCAAACCTGGCCGCCATCCGCCCACCGGCGACAGCATCGGCGTCGGCCCGGGCTTTTTCGCCACCATGCGCATCCCCATCCTGCGCGGCCGCCGGTTCACCGCGGCGGATTCCGCGCCCAAGGCCCGGCCCGTGGCGATTGTTGACACGGTGATGACGCGGGAGTTTTGGCCGGGAAAAGATCCCATCGGGCGGCGGTTCAATGCCTTCACCGTCATCGGCGTCGTGCCGCATATTCAGATCGCAAGCCTGGGCGGCCATTTCGGCGCCGAGTTTTACCTACCCGCGACCAAGGTCGGGCAGCAGGGTGGCGACGCGATCGTGGCGCGCACGGCGGCTTCCGCCGCGGCGCTGGGCCCGGAGTTGTTGGCGGCGGCTCGCCGCGCCGACCCCGCCGTTCCCGTCACCCTTCATACGCTGCGCCTGCTGATGCACCGCAGCAAGGCAGCGCCGCGCTTCCGCGCCGTCCTGCTCGGCCTGTTCGCCGCGCTGGCGCTGGCGTTGGCGGCCATCGGCATCTATGGCGTCATGGCCTACGCGGTGGAACGGCGGCGGCGCGAGATCGGCCTGCGCGCGGCCCTGGGCGCCGAGCGCGGGCGGCTGCTAGGGATGGTGCTGAGCGAGGCTCTGCGGCTGGCCGCCGCCGGCGTGGCCGCCGGAGGTATCGCCGCCTGGCTGCTGGCGCGCACGCTCCAGGGATTTTTGTTCCGCACCCCGGCCACCGACCCGGTCAGCTTCGCCGCCGCTGTCGCCGTTCTGGCCGGCGCCGCCCTGGCCGGCGCGCTCGTGCCCGCTTTTCGCGCCGCCCGCCTGGATCCCGCCGAGGCGTTGCGCGCGGAATAGGGAGAGCTTAAGCAGCCGGGCAACTTGGGGCGGGATCGCCCCTGCCGCCGCGGGCCGGCCCCGAGAAGCCCGATCGCGGCACAATGATGGGCGCGGGCCCTAGCCCCGCCGCGCGCGAGGCGTCCCGCTTACGAGCAAAACTGGCCTGGGGGCGCGGACGGCCTCGTCCGCCTCCGGACGCGGGCCAGCGGCCGCAGGAATTGGGCGACCGCATCCGCCAGACGCTTGGGCTGGTCATAGGGGATCCCATGACCGGTTTCCGCGATCCGCGCGGTCTGAACCCGCGGGTTCAGCCGAAGTAATTCACCGGCGGTTTTTTCGGAAACCACGCCGCCGGTGTCCGCAAGCACCAACAGTATCGGGGCGCGAATCGCTCCGACCCATTGGCGATAGTCAGGGTTGGGCGGCTCTAGAACCTCGAATGCGCGATTTCGCGTCTGAAGTTTCGCCGCGCATTGGAGCGCGAGGATCTCCGCAGAACGCCGCGGGTGGCGCCGGCGCGCTTCGGCCACCAGCTCCCCTTCGCTCCGGCTCAGCTGCCGGCGATGCTCCGCGGCGGCGTTGCTCTCCCAGACCTCGCGCTGCCGCCGCGGGGTCAAAAACGTCGGGTCGGCCAGGACGACGCCGCGCACCGCCGCGCCCATCCGCCGCGCCGGCATCCCTGCCGCCATCCCTGCCGGAATCCCGATCGCCAACCCCGCGGCCATCCCTGTTGCCATCCCTGCTACCAGCGCCGCGGTCATCCCACCCATGGAATGCCCCAGCAGAAACGGTTGGTCCAGGTCGAGCGCCGCGATTAGGGCTAGGACGTCGGCGGCGTGATCCTCATACCGGTATCCCTGCG
>JAKAUF010000022.1 GCA_021827785.1 Acidobacteriota bacterium
GATCTACCACCTGGATTAATTCGCCTCCGCTGACCATGCGGGAGCTGCGCGGCAAGGTGGTGATGATTGATTTTTGGGAATACACCTGCATCAACTGCATTCGCACCTTTCCGGAGAACAAAACCTGGTGGCGGCGATACCGGAAGTACGGCTTCGTCATCGTCGGCGTCCACGACCCCGAGTTCAAATACGCCCACGATGTCGCCAACGTGCGCGCGGCGGTGCGGCGCTTCGGGCTGCCCTATCCCATCGTCGTGGACGACTGGTACCGCATCTGGAACGCTTACCACAGCGACGTTTGGCCCAACCGCTTTCTGATTGACGCCCAGGGCCGCATTCGTTTTCATCTCGAGGGCGAGGGGAACAATCGCGAGTTTGAACAGGCCATCCAATTCCTGCTCCAGGAGGCGCATCCCGGGCTGAAGTTCCCCGCCAGCTACGCCTTGCCGCCGGCGAAGAACGCCTGGGGGCCCGGCTGCGGCCAGACCACGCCGGAAATGTACGTGGGCAACTGGTTCGGCCGCGGCGTGCTGGCCAATCCGTTTGGGTACCACGACGGGAAAACCCACCGCTACCGGCTGCCGCGGGATGTCGCCGATGGCAGCGCGGTGTTGGCGGGCAAATGGCGCAGCAATCGCAACGGAATGATGTATGCGGGCAAGCGGGGCGCGCCCTCGGCTGCCGGCCAGTTGGAAATGCGCTACCACGCGCGGCAGATGTATGCCGTCCTCAACGTCGTCCATGGGCATCCGGAGCGGCTGTATATCCTCCAGGACGGAAAGCCGTTAACGGCGAAGAATAAGGGCGTGGACGTCCGTTTCGACCGCCAAGGCCGTTCCTACATCGAGGTTGCCGCAACGCGCATGTATTACCTGGTGCAAAATCCGGTGCTCGGCGCGCATCGCGTGCAGTTGCAGCCCACCGCGCCCGGGATCATGGTGGACTCCTTCACCTTCGGCAACAACTGCCAGACGGACTTTCCGCACGACTAGGCGGGCGCGACTAGGCGGCGGGCGCGGCCAGGTGGACGCGACTAGGCGGACACGATCTGCGGGGAAGCCCCGCCGCCAACCCCCGGCTGCGCACCCAGCCGCGGAGCCGTGCCGCGGCCGCTAGCGCCGCAACTGGAAGACCACGGATTCACTGCCCCCGACCTGATTTAGGTTCATGTGAACGCGGCCCGGCCAATGCTGGTCCTGCGCCAATTGCTGGAGCCGCCGCTGCACCTGCTGCGCTAGACCGAGGCGGAGCACCGGCAATCGCCCTTTGAATAACGGCACGGTCGCGCGCAGCTCCGCGCGCAGCCGCGCCGCGCTCCAGCCAAAGCCGACGTATTGCACGGGGTAGAAATAGGGATTGTCGGTGAGTTCAAAATCCACGATCCGGCCGTGGTCGCTGGGGATCAGCAGCACATTCACTTCGGTGAAGGCGCCGGTGGCCGCAAACCGCTCCTCGGCGGCATGGACGGCGCCAGCCGAAAATCGCTGGCCGGGATGCAGGCCGCTGGCGCGGGCAATGTCGGCGCTGGAATACCGCCGCGTGCCCAGCGCATGGATAGCGGTGATGGTGGGGTAGGAGGGCGTGGCGGCGGGGGCGGCAGCCGGACTGGAGGCGGCGGCGTGCGTTCGCCGCGGCGAATTCGCCGGGTGGGATCCCGGGGAACAGGCGATCAGCGACGCGGCCAGCAACATGGCGAAAGCAGCGGACAATACCGGCAACCGGTGTCTCATTCTTGAAAATCCTGATGCGCTATGCTCTTTTGTTTTCTTTCTAGGTTTTCTTGCGAGCCGAACCAAATTCTGGTCACGGAAAACGTGCCCATGGCCGGCTAGCCTGCGGCCGCCCGGGAGCGCTGGTTGAAGCTGCCGGCCAAGCGCGGCGGACGGGGATGGCGGATGCGAAACTCGCGCCGCAGCAGCGGCCAAATCGCGGGGTCCTCACCGCCCAGCCGCCATGCGGAAATGCTGCTGACGCCATAACGGCGCATCAGGCGCAATTCCTGGCGCAGGCTGGCGGCGTCCGCGTACCAGACTTGGCCCGCGCCGTCCGCGGTGGGAACCAACAGATAATGGCTGCGGCTGGCGGGATCCCAGTGCCGCGTGACCGCCTCGCCGCCGGGATCGGGACCGGCCAGCAAAGCCGCTACGTCGGAAAAGGAAACGCCGTGCACCACCCACCCCGCCGGAGCCGGCCCGGGCGGCTCGTGACCATCGCCGGCCGCCGGCTGCAATTGCGCGCGCGGCGTCCACTCCTCGCCGTAGGTGGGCACGCCCAGGGAAAGCTTGCGCGCCGGTATCCGAGCGCGGGCATAGGCCAACATGCGATGGACCCATTCATATCCCGCCACCGCGCCCGGGCCGGAAAAACCGCCGTGCTGGGGATACGCCATCAGCGTCAGGAAATTGGCCCAGCGGGCGATGCCGCGGTAGTTGTACACGCCGCCCCAGTTGGCAAAGCCGCCGCTGGGACCGGAGCGAACGCTTTCGCCCGGCAGGCGGCCCACGACCGCCGCCGAAAGAATCAAATGATGGCGATGAAAGGCGATCGCGGCTTCGCGAAAAAACTCCGTGTACTGGCGGCGGTAGGTGTAATAAATGTGCTCCAGGTCGAACTGGAAACCGATGTCGCCGTCACGGCGGGCCAAATAGATCAGATAGCGGATGGCGCGGGCCCGGGAAGCGCGGCTGTCCAAGAGCGTGCGCATTAAAGGCTGACTGAAGCCGCGATTGGTGACCAGCGGCATCAGCGCCACATGCCGGGCGCGGGCGACGGCCAGCACTTCATCGGGAATGTTGCCGCCCACGAATCCCGCCGCGTCGAGCACGAAACTCTGCGGCGCGGCGATGGAGACTTCACCGGCATGGGCCACGAAGCTGGCGATCGAGTCCGGCTGATTGACGATGTACATGATCGTCGTCAGCGGCGGTTTCCAGCGGCGGCGGCGGGGGCGCGGCGCGGCGCAAAGAGCCGTCGAGAGAATGGCAAGAGCCAACGCCAGGCGCGCGGCGGGATGACGGACCAACATGGAAACAGTGTAGGGCAGGGCGCCGGGATCCGATGCCCGGAACGGCAGGCGTGAGCGGAGACCATTACCTTAGGGCCGGGCCGATCGCGTCCTCCGAGGTCCAGCCGCCAAGGCGTTGGCGCCGCTACCGGCGTGCCAGGACGAATGCTTGCGGCGCTTCTACTCTCGCCGCAAGGCTTCGAGCGGATCTAGGCGCATGGCCTGGCGCGCGGGACGATAGGCCGCTACGGCAGCCATCGCCATCAGCAGGGCCACGGCGGCGGCCACCAGCCATCCGTTGAGGGCGCCAACGCCGGGAATCTGATGCCGCAGCCATCCCGAGGCCATCACCGCTCCCGCCGCGCCAAGGCCGGCCCCCACCGCCGCCACCGCCAGCGCCTGGCCCAAAATCATGCGCTCGATTCGCCGTCGGCTGGCGCCCAACGCCATGCGAATGCCGATCTCCCGCCGGCGCTGGCCCACCGCATGGGACATCACGCCGTATATGCCCACCGCCCCAAGCACGAGCGCCAAAATGGCGAAGGCGGCGATCAGCCCGGTGATGAGCTGGAAATCGGCCAGCGTGAGGCCCTGCACTTGCTCCAAGGTGCGGAGAGCGAACAGCGGCTGGCTAGGATCGGCGCTTTGGATCGCGCGGCGGACGCTTAGGCCGGCTAGAGCCGGGTTGCCCCTGGTGCGGATCAGAAACACCAGCGGGAACCAGCCGTTGGCCAAGGCGAACGCCTT
>JAKAUF010000357.1 GCA_021827785.1 Acidobacteriota bacterium
GCCGCAACGGCGCAACCCGAACGGCAGGGTAAAATCGGATTGCCATGAGCCAAGCCAAAACGTTCAGTATCGGTGTGGATTTGGGCGGGACCAACCTGCGCATCGCCGCCGTCAGCCCGCAAGGCGACCTGCTGGAAAAGATCGCCCTCGATACCGAAGTCAAGGAAGGGCGGGAGCGGGTGATCGCCGACATGGTCGGGGCGATCCGCGACCTGCAAGGGCGAATGCGCGGCGCGAGCTTGGCGGGCATCGGCATCGGCGTGCCCGGCGTCATCAACCTGGCCACCGGCATGATCCGGCAATCGCCCAATTTGCCCGGCTGGAACGAATTCCCCGTGCGCGATGACATCGAGCGCCTGCTCAAGGCGCCGGTGATTCTGGAAAACGATGCCAACGCCGCCGCCCTGGGCGAGCACTGGGTGGGCGCCGGCAAGGAGGTCTCCGGCCTCTGCATTCTGACCCTGGGCACCGGCATCGGCGGCGGCATCATTTTGGATGGCAAGATTTGGCATGGCCAGGACGGCATGGGCGGCGAGTTGGGCCACATGACCATTGACCCCAATGGCGCGCTCTGCGGATGCGGCAACCTCGGCTGCATCGAAGCCTATGCCTCGGCGACGGCGATTTTGCGCATGGCCCATGCCGCTATCAACGTCGGCCGATCGCCCGCGCTGCGCCGCGCGGCGGAAGAGGTCGGCGAGCTGACGGCGGAGATCATCTATATCACCGCCCAGCAGGGCGACCGGGTGGCCCGGGAGATCTTCGAGCTGGTCGGCCGGTCGCTGGGCGTAGCCATCGGCAACTTAATCAACATCTTCAACCTCCCGCTCTACGTTTTGGCCGGCGGCGTGGCCCGGGGTTGGGACGCCTTCGAAGCGCATCTGATGGACGAAGTGCAAAAGCGTTCGGTCGTCTATCGCGCCACCCAAACCCGCATTGAGCCCAGCAAGTTGGGAGCTGAGGCGGGCCTGCTCGGGGCGGCCTATCTGCCCTTTCAGGCGGCAGCCAGCGGCGCCGGCGCCGCCGCCCACTAGCCATCGGACCGCCCCGCCAACCGGGGTCAGCCGGCCCCGCCGCACCCGCGGAGGAAGGGCCGTCCCGGCTGCCTGCCGCCGGCGCAGCGGAGAACGTGGGCCAGCCGCCGCGGCCGTCGCTCCGCTGCAATCTTCTCCCCGCTCACAGCTCCGGGTATGCCCCCGTGTTCTGGGGGCGGTTCTGGGGGCGCGGACGGCCTCGTCCGCATCCCCGCTGGGGATGTACCCGGCCTATTCCTGCCCGGTGGCGCGCGGTTCGGCGGTCTGGGCTGCGCGCTGCACTGCGGGAGCGACCGGAACCGCGGCGGGCAGCGGCGGTGGTTCGGCTTCCCGCACCTCGGTCAGGCGGCGATGCCCCGGCCAGAGATAGTTTTGGATGTAATCGGCCACGGCGGTCTCCAGCGTCCAGCGCGTTGCGGGCCCGCCGGCGGCGGCCAGGCGGCGCATCTCCGCCGTGGTGGAATATTGGTACTTGTCGCGCAACTCCGCCGGCATGGAAAAATATTCCACCCGTGCCGGCCGCCGGCCCAAGGCGGCAAACGCCGCCCGCGCCAGATCGTTCCAGGTTCGCGCCCGTCCGGAGCCGACGTTGAAAATGCCGTTGGCTTCCGGGTGATCCAGGAACCATGCGGTCATCGCCACCGCGTCCTTGACGTAAATGAAGTCCCGCTCCTGCTCGCCGTCACCGAATTCCGCGCGCTCGGAGCGGAACAGGCGCACGCGCCCCAGGTTTTGGATCTGCTCGAAGGCGCGCAGCGCCATGCTGCGCATCTCTCCCTTGTGGTATTCGTTGGGGCCGAAGACGTTGAAATATTTCAATCCGGCGATTTTATCCAGCGCTCCCGCATGCCAAGCCCACAGGTCGAAGGCATGCTTGGACATCGCGTAGGCGTTGAGCGGCTGTAGCCGCGGCAGCAACGCGGAGTCTTCGCTATAGCCATGTTCGCCGTTGCCGTAGGTAGCGGCGCTGGAGGCGTAGACCATCCGCACGCCGCGCGCCAGGCACCATTTGGCCAGCGCCCGCGTATAGGCGAAATTGTTGCGCATTAGGTAGCTGGCGTTGGTCTCGGTAGTCGAGGAGCAGGCGCCCAGGTGAAACACCGCCTCCACCTGCGGCACCGGCCCGGCCGCCAGCCGCTCCAGGAATTCACCTTTTTCCGCGTAGTCGCAGAAATCCAGCCCGGCCAAGTTGGCATACTTCTGGTCTCGCCCCAACTCATCCACCAGCCACAGATCCGTGCGGCCCAGCCGGTTGAAATGCCAGGCCAAGGCGCTGCCTAAAAATCCCGCGGCTCCGGTAATGACGATCATCGCCGCCTCCGTGCCGCCGCTGGCGGCTTTCCCGCTCGCCGCCGGCCGCCGCGCGTCAGGTTCGACAAAGAGCCGGCGGCCGCCCGCACCTCGGCGGCCGTGGCCACGGCGGTGCCGGGCTTGGCGACCACCACGGCGGCGGCGGCATTGGCCAGTCTCGCCGCCGCCGCCGGCGGCGCGCCGACCGCCAGCGCCAGCGCCAGCGCCGCCGCCACCGTATCGCCCGCGCCGGTGACATCGGCGACTTGAATGGCGGCGCTGGAAATGCGGGTCATGCGCCCGGCGGTGAACAGCAGCATGCCCTCGCCGCCGCGCGTCACCAACAAGGACTGGCAGGCATGCCGGCGCAGCGCGCGGGCCGCGGCCCGGGCGATGGCGGCTTCATCCTCCACCGGCAGGCCCGTCAGGTGGCCCAGTTCGCGGGCGTTGGGCTTCAGCATCGTGGCGCCAGCGTAGCGCATTTGGTTCGATTTTGGGTCCGCGCAGACCGGCAGGCGCCAGCGCCGGGCCACCGCCATCCAGCCTCGCCATAGCTCCGGCGTCACCGCTCCCTTGCCGTAATCGGAGACCACCGCCGCCGCGAAACCACCATCGGCGGCGGCGGCGGCGAAGGCGGCGAGCAGCCGGCTGCGGCTGGAACCGTCCAGCGGCAGGGTCTGCTCGCGGTCAATGCGCACCACATGCTTGTTGCGCGCGAAGACCCGCTGCTTCACGGTCGTGGCCCGGCCCGGCGCGATCAGCAGTCCGCCGGTGTCCACGCCCGCGGCGCGTAGTAGTTCCCGCACCCGCGCCCCGGCCGCGTCGTCGCCGACAAAACCGAAGATGGCGGCGCGGCCGCCGAGCGCGGCGATGTTCAGCGCCACGTTGGCGGCGCCGCCCAAGGTGTCGCTTTCCCGTTCCAGCAAAATGACGGGAACCGGCGCCTCCGGGGAAATGCGCGTGGCATCGCCCCACAGGAAATGGTCCAGCATCACATCGCCGCAGACCGCGATCCGCCGGCCCTGCGCCCGGGCCAGGATACGGGCAAGGCTCCGCGCAGGGCCATTGCCCGCCGCGGCGCTCCGCGTTCCGCCCTTCCCCGCACCGCTCATGCCCGCGCCTCCTTTTCGGCGCGGGCTTCCGGGCCCGGCGCGGCGGCGAAAAACGCCTTTACCTCCGACAATTGCCGCGTGCGGCGATAGGGCGGCAGGCTCTGCAAGAAAACCGAACCATAGCGCTGCCGCAGCACCCGGCCATCCAGCAGCGCCAGCACGCCGCGGTCGGAGCGCGAGCGAATCAGCCGGCCGAAGCCTTGCTTCAGCGCCAGCACCGCCTGCGGCAATTGCAGTTCCATGAACGCATTGCGCCCTTCGGCCTGCATCGCGCGGATGCGTGCTTCCAGCACCGG
>JAKAUF010000124.1 GCA_021827785.1 Acidobacteriota bacterium
ACCATGATCCATGAGGCGATGACGTTGGACTATTCCGGTCCCAGCCTGGCCTGGATCGAGTGGGCGGCGTCATTGCGGCAACTGCTGTACTTGACGCTGGTGGCCGATTTGTTTCTGCCTTGGGGACTGACGCCAGGTCCGGGATGGTACGGCTTGGTGGTGGGTATTGCGGCCTGGGCCGCGAAAGTCGGCGCGCTGACCGTGGCGGTCGCATTCACGGAGGCGTCCCTGGCCAAGCGCCGGATGTATGCGGTGCCGGAGTTTCTTGGCATCGCCGCGGCGCTGACCGCCCTGGCGCTGGTGTTTACCGCTCTGCCCTGATGGTGATGACGATGACCCCTCTTTTCGGTATCGCCGCCGCTCGACTGCTGGGATCGGCCGCGGCGCTTTTGTTCCTTACCGTATTGGCCATGGCGGCGGCCCGGCGGATCGGCACCTGCATCCTGGCGTACGGCTGCCAGTCGGCGTTGCTGGCCGCCGAGGTGTTCGCCGTCGCGTATGTGCGGCACTCCGCCGCGGCCTGGGTGGTCGGCGCGATGGTGCTGGTGGTGAAGACGGCGGCGTTGCCTTGGGCCTTGCTGTTTCTCGTGCGGCGGCTCGGCGTGGCGCCGCGGCTGGAGGTCAGAGTGGCGCCCATGCCCTCGGCGTTCGCCACCGCGGCGCTGATCTTTTTCTCCTTCACCGCGGTGCAGGGATTCGCCAGCGAGCTGCATGCCCGGGAAAACCTGTTGGCCGCATCCGTGGCGCTGATGCTATCCGGCATGTGGCTCATGATCACGCACCGCCTGGCGCTGATGCAGGTGTTGGGCGTGCTGGTGCTGGAAAACGGCATCTTTCTGGCGGCGCTGGCCACGACCTTTGGCATGCCGCTGGTGATCGAAGCGGGAGTGACGTTTGACCTGCTAATCGGGGTGCTGCTGATGGGCTTGTTGGCCTTCCGCATTCGGGACACGTTTGAGCACTTGGATGTTTCCCGCCTACGGAGGCTGCGAGGATGAGCGCTCTGCTCCTGCTTGCTCCGCTGCTCCTGCCCTGGCTGGCGGCCGGGGTCTTGCTGAGCCTGAGGCGGCGGCCCGCGGCGCAAGTCCTCAGCGCCACCTGGATCTTCGGAGGTCTGGAGATCGGGGCGCTGGGCGCGCTGGTCGTGGCGGCCGCGCGCCACGCCCAAGCCTGGTCGGATTATCTGCGTGCCGACGCGCTAACGGCGTTTTTCCTGCTGACGACGGGGTTGGTCTTCGGGCTGGTTCTGCTGTATGCCGCCGGCTACATGCGCCGCGTGCCGCCCGGCCGCTTTGCTTCGCTGCCCTGGTTTTACGCGCTCCTGTTCGTATTCCTCGGGACCATCGTGGGCGTCTATCTCGCCGCCAACCTGGGGCTGATGTGGATCCTGATGGAAGGGACGACGCTGGCCTCGGTGCTGTTGGTGGGCTTCTACAACACGCAGCGCGCCGTGGAGGCGGGTTGGAAGTATCTGATCGTATGCACCGTGGGTCTGGCTCTGGGCCTCTTCGGCACCATCGCGTTTTATCTCGCGGCGGTGCGCGGCGGCGTGGGAACGGCTCATGCCTTGGACTGGCTGACGCTGCTGCGGAACGCCAAGCATTTGGGCAACACGCCGCGCTTGTTGGAACTGGGATGGGTGTTCCTCGCCGTCGGGTATGGCACCAAAGTGGGCTTGGTTCCGATGCATAGCTGGCTGCCGGATGCCCACGCCGAAGCGCCGTCCCCGGTCAGCGCCATGCTCTCGGCGGCGCTGCTGAACTGCGCGCTTTACGCCCTCATCCGCTTTCAGGAGATCGCCTCCGGCGCTTTGGGGTCGGCGTACAGCCGCCATGTGTTGCTGGCGCTCGGGCTGGTCTCCGCGCTGGTTGGAGCCATGTTGATGCTGGTGCAGCGGGACCTGAAGCGGCTGTTCGCCTATAGCAGCATCGAACACATGGGCATCGTCGCCACCGGGCTGGGGCTGGGCGGGGCCTGGGGAGTCTACGGCGCGTTGCTTCAGATCCTGAACCACGCGTTGGCGAAGTGTTTGATGTTTTTCGCCGCCGGCAACGTGCGTGAGCGCTATCACGAAGCCCGCATGGTCCGGATCCGCGGTTTGGGCACGACGATGCCTCTCACCGCGGCGGCGTTGGTGCTGGGCGGCGTGGCTTTGGCCGGATTGCCCCCATTCGGCCTCTTCGCCAGCGAGTTTGCCATCTTGCGCCAGGCCTTCGATCATCACCCTGCGGCAGGTCTCCTGCTGCTCGCCCTGCTGTCGGTGGTATTCGCCGCGCTGGCGCGCCACCTGCAAGGCATGCTGGGCGGCCGCCCCGTGGTCCCGCCGACGGGTCCCGGCGAGGCGACCGGCGGGCTGGTGGCCATGGGGATCTGCCTGGCTCTGCTGCTCCTGCTGGGCTTGCACCTTCCCGGCTCCGTGCACTCGCTGTTGCAGCGCGCCGTGGCGGTGATCCGCTCATGACGCGGGACGCGGCGTTGGCAGGCCTGGTCCCCGCCCTGCGGCGCGCCTGGGAGAAGGATCCCCAGCCGCCGCGGTTGGTCTCCATTTTTGGCCGCTCTGTCGGGCAGGAAACCGAGGTCCATTACCTCTTCGACCGGGGCGCGGCCGACTACGAGGAGACCACGGTCATGGCCGGCGGCGAGATCGGCTCGCTGGTCCCGTTGGCGCCGGCCGCGAGCTGGCATGAGCGCGAAATCCACGACCGGTTCGGCGTGATCTTTGCCGGCCATCCAGATCCCCGGCCGCTGCTGGGGCCGTGGCAGCCGGCGCCGCCGGCATCGGCGCCAAACGGGACGCGCCGATGGCCGCCGGATGCCGCGGCCGGCGTCGGAGCGGAATTTGTTCCGGTGACCGGTAATGGCGTGACCGAGGTTGCCGTCGGGCCGGTGCATGCGGGCATTATCGAGCCCGGTCACTTTCGCTTCTCCACCATGGGCGACCGGGTGATCTTTCTAGAGCTGCGGCATTTCTATACCCACAAGGGCACGGAGGATTTACTCGCCGGCATGGAGGCGGCCGGCGCCACGCCGATTGCCGAATCCGTGAGCGGCGACAATTGTTTGGCGCACGCCGTGGCGTACTGCCAGGCGCTGGAACGAATCGCCGGCGTCGAGCCGCCCCCGCGCGCCCAGGCCCTGCGCTGCGTCGGCATGGAGTTGGAGCGCCTGGTCAACCATATCGGGGATTTCGGCGCGCTCTGCGGCGATGTCGGCTTTGCGCCCATGCCCGCCCTCGCCAGCCGGCTGAAGGAAGACCTGCTGCTGGCGTCGCTGGCATTTTGCGGAACGCGCTATTGGCGGGGCATCGCCGTACCCGGCGGCGTCACGGTGGATCCCGGGGAGCAGGCGCGCGCCGCGCTGGCGCGGGCGATCGCCGCGGCCGGCCGCGAGTTCGCGGAACTGGGCGGCCGGGCGTTGCGCAACCCTTCGGTGCAAGCGCGCTTTGATGGGGCCGGCGTGCTAACCGCCCAGGCCGCGAGCGACTTCGCCGCCGTAGGTCCGGTGGCGCGCGCCAGCGGCGCCCCGTTGGATCTGCGCCGCGACCGCCCGTACGGCGGCTACCGCCGCCGCGCCGTGGCCGCCGCGCGGCTCACCGCCGGCGACGTCATGGCCCGTGCGCAGATCCGCATGCTGGAAGCGGCCGCCGCCGTGGAGTTTCTTCGCGCCACGCTGGCCGACTGGCCCCCGGGTAACGTCCGCGACCGCTTCCCCGCCGGCGCCGAAGGGCGG
>JAKAUF010000350.1 GCA_021827785.1 Acidobacteriota bacterium
GGTATCTGGGGGCGACGCCGCGGACGGTGCACCTGCGCGAGGACCAGGATTTCCGCATGGACATCGCCGAGCTGGAAGCCGCGATCAACCCGCGCACCCGGCTGGTCATCCTCAACTCACCGCAGAACCCCACCGGCGGCATGCTGACCGCCGAGGACGTCGCCCGCCTGGCGCGGGCGCTGGCCAGCAGCAACGCCATGGTGCTCAGCGATGAGATCTATCGCCGCATCACCTTCGACGCCGAGCACCATTCCATTTTTTCCGCGCCGGGCATGAAGGAGCGGACCATCCTGATGGACGGTTTCTCCAAGTGCTACGCCATGACCGGCTGGCGGCTGGGCTATGGCGTCATGCCGCCGGCGCTGGCGCGCGCGGCCAACGCGCTGCTGACCAACACCGTCTCCTGCACCGCGACCTTCACGCAAATCGCCGGCGTCGCGGCGCTGACCGGCGACCAGCAGCCGGTGGCGGCCATGGTGGCGGAGTTCCGCCGCCGCCGCGACCTCTGCGTCGCGCGGCTGAACCAAATCCCCGGCATTCGCTGCCGCACGCCGCGCGGCGCGTTTTACCTGTTCCCCAATATCTCCGGCACCGGGCTGAGCTCGCAGCGCTTCGCCGACGATCTGCTGGCGCAAGCGGGCGTGGCGGTGCTTTCCGGCGCGGCCTTCGGGCCGGGCGGGGAAGGCTACATCCGCATCTCCGCCGCCAATTCCCTGGAAAACCTGGCCACGGCGCTGGACCGCATCGCCGCCTTCGTGGCCGGCTTGCGCCGCTAGCGCCCGGCGCCGGTCCTCGAATCCCGCGCATAAGAAGGAAAGATGGCCGAAATCAAGCCCCTGGCCGCATACCGCTATGACCTCAGCGCGGTGCGGGCGGAAGATGTCCTGACCCAGCCCTACGACAAGATCACCCCGGAGATGCGTCGCCGCTATCTAACCCGCGATGCGCACAATCTGGTCCGGGTCATTCTGGGCGAAAACCTCTCCAGCGACGAGGAGGATGACAACGCCTATACCCGCGCCGAGGGCTACCTGCGGCAATGGATCGGCGAAGGCGTCCTGCGCCGCGACCCAGAGGCCGGGCTGTATCCCTACGAGCAGACCTTCACCCTGCCCGGCGGCGGAGCGGCGCATACGCGCCGCGGCTTCATCGCCCTGGGGCGGCTGGAGCCCTACGACCGCCGCGTCGTGCACCGGCATGAGCAAACGCTGAGCGGGCCGAAGGAAGACCGGCTGCGGCTGCTGCGCGCCACGCACACTCATCTCGGCCAAATCTTCATGCTCTACAGCGATCCGGCGGGGCGCGTCGAGGCGGAGCTGTTCGCCCGCGCCAAGAACCCGGTGCTGGAAGCCGGCGACGAATACGGCACCCGCCATCGCCTGTTCCGGGAAACCGACGGCGGCGTGATCGCGCGCGTGCAGGCGGCGATGGCGCCGCTGCCGCTGGTCATCGCCGACGGCCACCACCGCTATGAGACGGCGCTGGCCTGGAGCCAGGAAGAGCATCGGCGCCTGAAGCATTACGCCGCCGACCCCGCGCCGTGGGACTTCGCCATGATGACCTTCGTCAACTTGGACGCGCCGGGTTTAGTGGTCCTGCCCACGCACCGCGTGGTGCACGGCGTGGCGGATTGGGACGCCGGGCGGCTGCTGGAGCGGGCGCGGGAATTTTTCGACGTGCATGAACGACCGGTGAGCGCGGCGGAATGGGAACGGGCGTGGCCGGCGCTGGAGGCGGAACTGGCGGCGGCGGAGCAGGAGCGGCGGCCGGCGTTTTTGGCCGCGCTGGCGGGCAAGCCGGGATTGTATTTGTTCCGCCTGCGGCGCGCGGGCGTGGACCTGGCGCGCGAGCTGCCCGCCTATAACGACGAACAACGCCAACTGGCCGTGCTGCTGCTGCATGAGCTGGCCCTGCGCCGCGGTTTGGGCATTACCCCGGAGGCGGTGCGCGATGGCCAGCACCTGCGCTATGAGCGCGACGCGCACGCGGCGGTGCGCGCGGTTTGGGAGGGCGGGGCGCAGGCGGCGTTCCTGCTGGCGCCGGTGGCGCCGCGGACGGTGCGCGACGTGGCCTTGTCCGGCGCCGTCATGCCGCAGAAGTCCACCGACTTTTTCCCCAAACTGCTCAGCGGCCTGACGCTGTACCGCATCGAATAGCCGGCGCGGCGCGCGAAATTGCTTGGCGCGGGCCCCAGCGCGGCTGCCCACCCCAACGCGCACCGCTGCGCGTTGGGGGCCCCGGGTTCGCCGCGCGTCCCGCTGGCGCGCCGGCTGGGCCGGGGGGCGGGCCGCACCAACAGCAAGCACGCCTGCGGCGCTGGGGAATTTCGCGGCCTTTCCGCGCCCGCTTTGGCCCCCGGGCAAAAGCGCGGCCCCCGCGAAACGCCCGATCGCCCCGCCCGGAATCGGCGCCGCGCCCGCGTCGGACGGCGCTAGCGTTAGGCCGCGCTAGGGCACAATGACGATTCGTTTTCCCGGCGTCTTGCGCTCCCACGCCGCGGTCACATCGCAAAGGCGCACCCTCTCGATGTCCATCGTCAGCTTCCCTGCCTGCACCCAGGCCCAGATCCGCTCCAGCGCCTGCGGCAAAGCCCCGGCAGGAATTTCGCCCGCCCCGCTAAGTTCCAATCCGGAGGTGCGCAGCGCCGCTGCGGGCAAGGAAATGACCGCGCCCGCGGACTGCCGACTTGAATGTAGCGGGTTCGCCCCTTGGCGAAGCCCACCTTACGCGGCGTGATCGCCCGGAAAAACAATTCGGCGGCGTGCCCCCACAGGAAATCGAGCACAACGTCGTAGCCGCCGCCGGATTCCTGCACCAAGGCGTCGCAAACCTCCGCGTCCTTCCCCTTGAGATCCACAACGGCGCTCGCCCCCAATTCCGGCAGCGACCGCAGCCGGGATGCGTCCCGGCCCGCGGCCACTACCCTTCCCGCGCCCAGCAGCGCCGCGATGCGGACGGCCAATCTTCCCGCCACTCCGGTTGCGCCCAGAATCAGAACCGTTTGTCCCGGCTCCAGCTTCGCCCGCCACCGCAACGGCAAATATGACGTCAGCGCCGGCGCCGGCGGCGCCGCCGCCAGCCCGGCGTCAACTCCCGCCGGCGCCCGGCTGATATATTCCGCGCATTCCTTGGGAACAACCGCGATTTCCGCCATCGTGCCGTACGGTGGCCGACTGCCACCAAAGGTAACCGGCGTCCCATCCGCCAGTGTCCCGGCGCCGCTGTGGCCCACGATCGCGGGAAATTGCGGGAACACGCCTCGGCTCCCGTAGTGATCGCCCTGCGCCGCCATCTTGTCGAAGTTTTCCAGCGCGACGGCGTGGACGTGAATCAACACATCCCCGGCCTCGGGGACCGGCTCCGGAAAGTCCTCATAGCGGGGCAGGGATCCAAACGCGTGCAGAACGGCGGCTTTCATATTTGCGAACTCCTAGCCCAATTGTTCACTCCCATGCTTCGCATCTTTTGGGCGCCGGCCCCAACGCGGCTGCGCCGCCCTCTCCGCGATCAGCGATGCGCCCGGCGCCCCCCGCGTGCCGCCAACGGTTCGGTGCCCGGCGCTACCCAGCCATAACGACGCCAAGCGTCGCTTTGCGGCGGCTATCGCCGCCGGCCGCCGGCGCGCAGCGCGCGCCCCCAATCCGCCAGCCGTGGCCACAGGCGCCGCGGCGCGGGGCTGGCCCCGCCGCGCGCCATCGCCAGCAGGTCGGCGGGGCGCATC
>JAKAUF010000389.1 GCA_021827785.1 Acidobacteriota bacterium
GGTTCCGGTGTTGAAGCCGAGCTGCTGCAAGCCGGTCTTGAAAAACCGCGTGTTGTCCCACAAACGCTCGATGCGTTCCGGTTCGTCTTCCAGCACCTGAAACGCCGCCAGGCAGGTGGCCGCCACCGCGGGGGGATGGGAGGTGGAAAACAAAAACGGCCGGCCGCGGTGGTACAGAAACTCGATCAGTTCCCGCCGCCCGCAAACGTAGCCGCCCAGCGCGCCGACGGCTTTGGACAGCGTGCCCACTTGCACGTCCACCCGGCCGTGCAAGCCAAAATGATCCACCGTGCCGCGGCCGTTTTTGCCCAGCACGCCGGAGGCGTGGGCGTCGTCCACCATCATGATGGCGCCGTATTTTTCCGCCAAGTCGCAGAGCTGGGGCAGCGGGGCGATATCGCCGTCCATGCTGAAAACGCCGTCGGTGATCAGCAGCTTGCGGCCCGGCTGGCCGGCGACTTCCTTCAGCCGCGCTTCCGCCGCGGCGACGTCGCGGTGGGGGAAGACCTTGATGGTGGCGCGGGAGAGGCGCGCGCCGTCAATGATGCTGGCGTGGTTCAGCTCGTCGGAGATGATGAAATCCTCGCGGCCTAGGATGGCGCTGACCGTGCCGGCGTTGGCGGTGAACCCGCTCTGGAAGACGACCGCGGCTTCGGTGTGCTTAAAGGCCGCGATTTTGGCCTCCAGCTCCATATGGATGGCCATGGTGCCGGAGATGGTACGCACCGCTCCCGAGCCCACGCCCTCGCGGTCCAGCGCCTGATGCGCCGCCTGCCGCAGGCGGGGATGGGTGGTCAGGCCGAGATAGTTGTTGGAGCTGAGGTTGATGACGCGGCGGCCGTCGAAGATGGAGATCGGTTTCTGTTCGCCTTCCAACACCCGCAGGCGGAAGCGCAGGCCCTTAGCCTCCAGTGCGGCCAGCTCATCGGCCAAATATTGCAATTGGGGACGGGACATAATCTCAGGGCGGGCCTCAGGCGGGGCGTTGACCGTCGGGATATAACAGCACCTTGGCGGCGGCGCCGCTGCGCAGTTCCTCCATGGCTTGCGCGAAGCTGGCCAGCGGCAAGCGGTGCGTGAACAGCGGCTCCAGCCGCAGCCGGCCCGCGCGCAGCAGCGCCTGCATTTGATACCAGGTTTCGAACATGCGCCGGCCATGGATGCCCTGCACCGTGAGGCCCTTCAAGATGATCTGATTGCCCAAATCCAATTCCATGGGGGCGGCGGGAATGCCCAGCAAACTGACCCGGGCGCCGGGACGCGCCAGCGCGAACGCGGTGCGGACGCCGTCGGCGTGGCCGGAAAACTCCAGCACCACGTCGGCGCCGCCGCCCTCGGTCTGGGCGGCGATTTCCTCCACCGCCCGCGCTTGCCGCGGGTCCAGCGCCACATCCGCGCCCATTTGCCGCGCCAGGGCGCGGCGGTGCTCGTTGATTTCCAGGGCGAAGATCGGCCCGGCGCCCACCGCCCGGGCCACGGCAATGCCCATCAGCCCGATCGGCCCGCAGCCGACCACGGCCACGCTGCGCGCCGCGATTTCCCCGGCCAGCACGGTATGCACGGCGTTGCCCAAGGGGTCGAGAATGGCGCCATATTCGGCGGGCACCGCGGGGTCCAGCTTCCAAAGATTGCTCTCCGGGATGCGGACGAATTCGGCGAAGCAGCCATCGGCATCCACGCCCAAAATGTGCAGCGACCGGCAGACGTGCGCCTGGCCGGTGCGGCATTGCAGGCAGCGCCCGCAGGCGATGTGCATCTCGGCGCTGACGGCTTCGCCCGGCCGCGCCGACTGCACCTCCGCGCCGATTTTTTCCACCACGCCGCAGAATTCATGGCCGAAGGTCAAGGGCGGCCGCAGCCGCCGCCGCGACCAATCGTCCCATTCATAAATGTGCAGATCGGTGCCGCAGATCGAGGCCATCCGCACCCGCACCAACACGTCCCGCGGACCCAACTCCGGCACGGGTACGGAGCGGATTTCCGCTCCCGGCGCCGGGCTAGGTTTGACCAGAGCTTGCATAGGAAATGTACCGGCAGCGACCGACTTTTGATGCTAACAGGTTTGCCTTTCCCCGGCCCGACGCCGCCGCCCTGCCGTCCGGTTGGTGGGGCCTAGCGCCCGCGCCGCCGGTGGGCGGGGCGCGCCCCCGCGCGCTGCGCAACGGCTGGGCCCACGCTGCAGTCCAGGACGACCGCCTCAATCCTGAGCCCACCGACCGAGAGGGCACGTGCCTGGGCGGACAGGGAATCCGTCATCTCCCCAAGCGGAGGCATCTTTCGCCCGTTGTGCTCGGGGAGCCAGTACACCAGGTAGATGCCGTGGGTGTGCCCGGCCTGACGGAGGTACCGGTCGGCCAGTTGTGTCGTCATTGCCGTGTTGATCTCGCGGTTCCAGCAGCCCTTCGCCTCGACGATAACGTGCACGGCTTGCGGCGCGGTGCCAGGCGCGGCCGCAACGGTCGCCAACTGGATGTCCAGGCGATTGTTTGCCGGAAGCACCTCGACCTCGCGATCCGCTGAGACGGCGCGCGACCGCAGCTGCGTCTGAAGCTCGTGTGCGACCAGCACGGAAGCGTCTTGCTCGCCCCGGTCATGGACGAGCCTCGCAAGACCGCTCACACCAGACAGCGCGCGTTGCACGCCCGCCAGCGCGTCCAGCACGAGGCCGAACAGCTCGTCGGCGCTCCGAACCAGCCGGCCCTCGCGGCTGGCGGCGAGCGCCAGGATCTCAGGCGGGCGGGCCGGCCTCCAGGAGCCGCTCAGGCGCTCGCCGCGGGCCTCCGCTATGACGTCCCCTAGCCGGGTGAACTGCGGAAAGCGGGCTGCTATTCCCGCAATTTTTTGCCCCTCGCCGCTGTTCACGAGCCGCTGGAGGATCGCATTCCAAGTCATCGCGAGGTGGAACGAGGCGCCCACAAACCCGAAGCCGGGCGTCGGCTCCCGCTGGTAGCGCGGCAGTAGCCAGGCGCACAGCTCCGCCTGCGCCGCAAGGGGGAGCTTCGCGACCGCCGCGTCGAGCTGCATAGCTTCCGCCATGCCCTCCAGGAGCGCGCGGCCAAACGGCTCGTCCGACTTGACGGTGCCCCAGACCGAATCCCAGCCCACCTCCGGCGCCGCGGCCATGAGCGCCCGCCCGGCGGCAACCCGCAGCTCGGCGCCGGCGCTGGTGCTGCGGACCGCGCTGAGCGCACCTTGGAGGGCCGCAGCCGAGCCCGCCCGGATCGCCGCGGCAAGGATGTCCCCCGCCACCGCCGGGGGCGTCGCGGCGTCTGCTGCCACGTCGAGCAGGGCCCTCTCGACCTCCGGCACCCAGATCTCCGGGGACAGTCGCAGGAGGGCGGCACCCTGGCCGCGCTGGTCGTCGGAGCGGAACGCCGCGGCCAGCGCGGCGGCGAGGGCCCGCGGCGCCCGGTTGGCGGCTCGGGAAAGCACCGCCGCAGCGGCTGTGCCGTCGTCGGTGTCGTAAAAGGGGAAGCCGACGATCGCCGCTGCCCAGCGCGACCAGACCGCGTCCGGCAGCCGGTCGCAGCGCGCCGGGTTATCCGTCACCAGCAGGCGCAGGGCCCGGTAGGCCGCGCGCGGGGGGCGAAATCCCCCAGCCGTGTCCTCGAATCCCTCAGGGGCGTTCAGCAGGTAGCTCTCGGCGGCCTCCACCAGCGACGAGCGCTCCGCCGGGCTTAGCCCGGCGTACCCCGGCAGCTTGCGGAGGTCCGCC
>JAKAUF010000143.1 GCA_021827785.1 Acidobacteriota bacterium
GCAAGCGAACCGCGCGAAAATAGGGCCGATGGTAGGTTGCTGGCTGTTAGCGGCAATGCTGGCGCTGGTCCCGGCGGCGGGCCGGCCGCGGCGCCCTGGAAACATGGGCGCTAGCGCGCAGGCGGGTCACGCCGGCGCGAGCGCGCAACGCCCCAGTGCGCAAGCGCGCGGCCATGGGCGGGCGCCGGGCGCGCATCCGGATGCATTGGCGCAGGCTCAAGCGGCCCTGGGCCGAAACGATTTTGCCGCCGCCGTGCAAACGCTGCGGCGCTTCCTGGCCGGCCATCCGCCGGCGCCGGCGCGGGCGCAGGGGCAGCTGTTCCTTGGTTATGCCGAAGCCGCGCTGGGGCATCCCCATCGCGCCGCCGCCGCCTACCAGGCGGGCCTAAAGGCCGCGCCCAAGCATTTCGCCGCGCAGCTCAACCTCGGCGTGCTCCTTCTGCAACTGCATCAGCCGGAGGCGGCGCTGGCCCCGCTGCGCGCGGCGGCGGCCTTGCAGCCCAAGAACGCCAAGTCTTGGTTCGAACTCGGCCGCGCGCGGCAGGCGCTGGGACAAAGCGCCGCCGCCATCGCCGCCTACGAAAAATCCGCCGCCTTGGACCCCGGTTCCGGCGCCGCCGCCTACAATGCCGGCGTGCTGCTGTTGCAGGCGGGTGACAATGCCGCGGCGGCGCGGGAACTGGCGGCGGCCGCGAGCCAACAGCCCAAGAACGCGCCGGTGCAGCTGGCCCTGGCCGACGCCTACGCCCGCGCCCGGCAATGGCCGCGGGCGGAAGCCGCGCTCCGCGCCTACCTCGCCCTGCGTCCCGACGATGCCGCCGCCCAGCGCCGGCTGGCGGCGATGCTGGTGCGCCAGCACCATTCCGCCGCCGCTCGGCGGCAGCTCGCCGCCGAGCTTCAGCGCGATCCCGGCGACGATACCGCCCGGCAAGAGCTGGCGGAATTGCAAATGGAAGCCCGTCATTACGCCGCCGCGGCGGACAATTTTGCCCGTTTGGCCCACGCCCGCCCCGCCTCGCCGCGGCGGCAATTTCAATGGGGCCATGCCCTGCTGCTCGCCGGCCAGGAAGCGCAGGCGGCGCCGCCGTTGGGAGCGGCCGTGCGCCTGGCGCCGAAGATGGCCCCGGCGTGGCGGGATTTGGGCTTCGCCGAGTACCGGACCAAGCAATATCCGGCGGCGCTGGATGCGCTGAACCGCTATGCCGCGCTGGCCGGCGCCAGCGGGCCGGTGGAGTTCCTGCGGGCGATTTGTTGGGATCACTTGCACCATTACCATCGCGCTATCCAGCAATACGAGGCGTTTCTGGCCGCCGATCATGGGCGGCATTACAACGAGGACTTCAAGGCGCGGCATCGCCTGATCACGCTGCGCCTCATCGTCCAGGGGCATTGAGGAGGAAAGGTTGAGGGCGCGGCGCATCCAGCGTGGGGGAAGCGAGGGGACGCAGCGGCGCTCGCTCCGCCGGCATCGCAGACAGGCGGAGATGAAGACCGCGATCCTGCTGACCGTGCTGCTTTTGGCGCTGCCGCTTTGGGCCCACCCCAGCTATTCGCAGCTCCAAGCCAAGGCGGCCAAGGCGCATGGTCACAAACGCGCCGAGTTGCTGGCCCAGTTGGCCAAAATGGACTTCGCGCGCGCGCGCCGCAGTTTTGAGGCCGGCCAATCCGTGCCCGGCCGTCGCGACTTGAAGCGGCTGGCGCGGCACGGCGCGGAAAGCATGCAGCTGCTGCGCGCCGAGGCTGGGCGCGGCAAGCGCGACGGCATGCGCCACGTGGAAATTCGCTTTCAGCGCATCAGCTATGGGCTCAGCGCCTTGCGCCGGGAAGCCAGTTTTTCCGATCAGCCCGCCATCGGCGCGGTGCAGCGCCGTTACGCCCGCTGGCGCCGGACGTTGCTGGAGTGGCTGTTCGCGCGCAAAGAACATGGCCACCTGATCCTCACGCCAAACTTTGGATACCCGCATGGCAAGAAGTCGAATCGGCGACAATAGTCCCATGCGATGGAGCGCGACGCTGGTCCTGATGGCGGCCGTGGGCCTGGGGGCCGCGCCGGCGTTACGCGCGCAACTGCCTGGCCGCGACCCTTTGACCCGCGGCGAGGCCAACGCCATGCGCAGCGCCGCCGGCAACCCCGGCAAGCGAGTGAAACTGCTGCTGAAGTTCGCCGGCCAGCGCCTGAGCCGCCTGCAATCGCTGCAAGCCTCCCATCTGCCCGGCCGCCGCAGCACCATGCACCTGATGTTGCGGCAATACCGCGAGATCCTGAACGAACTGGACGACAACTTCGATACCTGGATGTCGGGCTGGCGCACCTCCGAGATGAGCGGGCCGCCGAAGCTGAAAAAGCCGCTGCACCAGGCCATCAAGGCGGAGCAGGGTTTTCTGATCACGCTGGCCGCCGTGCGCAAGCATTCCACCCCGGCCGAGCTCCGCACCTACCGGTTTGCCCTCAGCGACGCCCAGGACGCCACCCGCAGCCACATCAAGGACGCCCAGGACGACTGGGCGGAAATTCAGCACCGCCAGGCGGAACAAAAGGCGGCGAAAAAGAAGCACAAGCATTTCCCCTTCTTCGCCGCGCTGTCGCCCGCGCCGCGCCGAATGCCCCTCCATGCGTGATCTGGAAGCCACCTTTTTGGCGGTGTTCCGGGAGGTAAAGCCGCGCACGCCGCCGCCGCCGATGCAGATCGAGTTTTATCCCTTCACGCGCATGAACAGCACCATTCGCCGCCGCGATGGCGTGCTGAAGGTTCGCCTCAGCGATCTGCTGGAGGCGGCGCCCGAGCCGGTCATCGAGGCGCTGGCCCAGATCCTGCTGCGCAAGCTCTACGGCCGGCCCGTGCCGGAATTGTTCCGCGCCCGCTATCGCCGCTTCGCTGGCCGCAAGGAGATCGCCGCCAAGGCGCAACTGGTCGGCCAAATCCGCGGCCGCAAACGGCTCCAGCCGCCCGCCGGCCGGCACCATGACTTAGAGGCCATTTTCGAGGATCTGAACCAGCGGTTTTTTTATGGCCTGATGGCGCGGCCGGATTTGGGCTGGGCGCCGCGGGCGGCGCGCCGCCATTTGGGCCACTACGACCCGGCGCACAACGTCATCCTCATCAGCCGCGTCTTCGATTCTCCCCGCGTGCCCCGCATTGCCCTCGAGTACGTCCTCTATCACGAGATGCTGCACTTGAAGTACCCCATCAAAATGAAGGGCAGCCGCCGCTGCGTGCATTCGCCGGAGTTCCAGGCCGAGGAGCGGCGCTTCCCCGATTGGCGGGCCGCCGAAGCGATGCTGAAGGCGCTCTGACGCCGGCCCGGGCCGGCAGTGCTAGACGGTGATTTCATGAAGAACATCACGGTATCACTCGATGACGAGACCTACCGGCGGGCGCGGATCGCCGCCGCGGAGCGCGACACCTCCGTGTCCGCCTTGGTGAAGCGTTTCCTAAATGAACTCGGCTCCGGTGAAAGCGAGTTCGAGCGGCTGAAGCGGGAAGAGCAGGATCTGCGGCGGCAAGTCACGCGCTTCAGCGCGTCCCGCCGGCTGTCCCGGGAGGAGCTGTACCAGCGATAGCGCGCGGCGGTATTCTTCGACACCAATATCCTGCTGTATTCGATCAGCCGGGATCCGGCGGAAAACGCAAAGTGCGCCCGGGCGCGGCGAGCTTTTGGACACCCAGGACGGAGCTCTGTCCGTGCAGGTGTTG
>JAKAUF010000299.1 GCA_021827785.1 Acidobacteriota bacterium
GACCGCACGCAAGCCAGAGGCATACCCCACGCCGGGCGCGGCGGAGCCAATCCGCACGGCGCAAGCATTGACGGCGAAGCGTGGGGTAGGGCTCCTGCCCTGCGTAGCGTCGCCCTCCGGGCGGCGCAAAATGGCCTTATTGGCCGGCGGCGTGCGGCAGCCAGCGGGCCAGCGCCAGCAGCGCCGCGCCCAGCAGGGTGAGGCCCAGGCCAAAGCCCGCGGTCCAGGAATAGCGCACGGTGGCGCTCCCTGCACCGGCGGGCACGGCGGGCAGCGCGGGAAACAGCCAAAGCGCCGAGCCGAGGCTGAATGCGGCCAAACCAACCCAGACGGTGGCGGTGCGGCTGCGGGAGGCGGGACGGGACACGGCGGTTCGGGGGCGAGAGAGGACGGGAGAATTTGGTGGACGTGAGGGGGATCGAACCCCTGACCTCCGCGTTGCGAACGCGGCGCTCTCCCAGCTGAGCTACACGCCCCGGGAACAATGGCCCCACGAAACAGGAATGCGGGGCTCGGACCCTAGTTTACCAGCAGCAGCCGGAACGGGACACAGTTGCCTGGCGCGGGCCGCAAGCGCGGCGGCGGCGTTCGGACCGCGGCGGACCCGCGGCTTACAGCAGCTTGTCGCGGCCTTGCTTTTCCAGTTCGGCGACCAGGCGGCCGACCTTTTGCGCCTGCGCGCGCGGCACGATCAACAGCGCATCCGGCGTTTCCACCACGACTAGATCCTTCACGCCAATCAACGCCACCGTTTTGCCCGGCGCTTGCACGAAGTTGTTGGCCGCATCCAGTTCCACGACGTTGCCGCCTTGGGTGACGGTTCCGCCCCCCGGCGCCAGCTCCTCGTACAGCGCCGACCAGCTTCCCAGGTCGTTCCAGCCCATGCCGCCAGCCGGCAAGCAGACCAGGCCGCGGGCTTTTTCCAGCACGCCGTAATCAATCGAGATGTTTTGGCAGCCGGGATACCAGCGCTCCAGCGCGGCGGTGAACTTGGAGCGCGGCGCCTCGGCGACGCGGCGCAGCCGCTCGGAAATCTCCGGCAGATGCTCGGCGAGGGCTTCCAAGATAGCCGAGGCCCGCCAGATGAAGATACCGGCGTTCCAATAGTAATTCCCCGCGGCGACAAACTCCCGGGCATGGGGCAGATCGGGCTTTTCGACAAACCGCCGCACCCGGTACACCGGCGGCGGTTCGCGCCGGTGGGGCTCCTCCACCACCTCGATATAGCCGTAGCCAGTCTCCGGACGCGAGGGAGGAATGCCGAGCACCACCAAACGCCCCGGCCGCCGCGCCTCGCCAACGCCGTTGCGGATGATGGCTTGGAATTTTTGCGGGTGTTCGATGACGTGATCAGCGGGGAAAACCCCCATCGGCACGTCGCCGCGGGTGCGCAAAATCAGCTCCGCGCCGAGCGCGATGGCGGCGGCGGTATTGCGCCCGACGGGTTCGGCAATCACCTGCTGGGCGGGCACCCGGGGGGATTGGCGCAGCACCGCGCCGCGCAGTTCCCGGCTGGTGATGATCCAGGTGTTTTCGGGCTTGGCCAGGGGCGCCAGGCGAGCGAGGGTCTGCTCCAGCATGGTCCCCTCGCCCATGATATTGAGCACCTGCTTGGCCGCATGGCGGCGGCTGCGAGGCCAGAAACGGGTGCCCCGGCCGCCGGCCAAAATTACCGCACAGAACTCTTCCGATTTGGCGGGGGGCTTGGACATTAATTGGGCAGAATAGCAGGAATCCCCACTACTTCAGACGAAAAAGGCGCTTCCGGGGCTGTCCATTTGGTGCCCGGGGAGCGGCTTTTGGCAACCGCTAAGCAGCGATCCGGCGCACATCGTGCGGCGCCTCCCGCCCGGGAAGCGTGGACATGCGCCGGCGAGGGCGGCGGCCTGGCGCGGGTCCCAGCGCGGCCGTGCCGCGCAGCCGGCGTTGCCTGGCGCGCGTCCCAGCGCGGCCGTGCCGCGCAGCCCGCTTGGCGCCGGGAGGCGCTGGGTACGCCAGGCTCCGTGCCGGCGCTGCGACGCGGCGGGCAGCCCGCCGCCACACGGGCTAAAGCCCATTCCACGGGACGGGACGGGACGGGACGGGACGGGATGACCGCACCAGGGCGCACCACCCGGACGGGCCGATGAGGACGCCCGGGTTAGAGGCGCCGCCGCGGTGTGAGCAGGATTGGCGCGGGCCGGGGGCGATAATTGGGGTTAGCCATATGCCGGACCTCCCGACTTCGTCTGCATCCGCCACTCATGATGCCTCCCCGCCGCCCGATCCCGCCGCCGCGCGGGCTTATGCCCGCGCCCATCTGCGCTTAAGTTTGGCCGGCACCGGCGTGGATCTGGCGGCGCTGGCGGTTTTTGTGTTTTCCGGCGCCAGCCTGGCGCTGGCCGATGGTCTGGGGCGGTGGCCCTGGGCGGATTGGACCCGGCACTCGCCCTGGCTCCTGATCCTGGCCTACACGCTGCTGTTCGGCGCCGGGCTCAAATTGCTGGGGCTACCCTTCTCCCTGGCCTCGCGCCGTTTGGAGAATCGCTTTGGATTGAACCGGCAGGGCTGGCGAGGATGGTGGGGCGACCAAGCCAAGGGCCTGGCGCTGGAAGCGGGCTTGGGCTTGCTGGCCGTGGAGCTGGTCTACGTGTTGTTGCGGGCCGCGCCGGCGCTGTGGTGGCTGTGGGCGTGGGCGGGCTTTCTGGCGTTCGTGGTGCTGATGGCGCAGTTAGCGCCGGTGCTGTTGTTCCCGCTGTTTTATCGCTTCCGGCCGCTGTCGCCGGACGATCCCGCCGAGGCCGAACTGATTACGCGCCTGGAGGCTCTCTGCGCCCGGGCCAAGACGCGGGTGCGCGGCGTCTATGAGTGGAAGCTGGGGGACAAAACCAGCAAGGCGAACGCCGCATTGTCCGGCTGGGGGGCAACGCGGCGAATCCTGGTCAGCGACACGCTGCTGGGCGACGCCCCGGCCGAAGAGATTGAAGCGGTGCTGGCGCATGAACTCGGGCACCATGTCCATCACCATGTTTGGCAGGGGCTGGCGGTGCAGTCGGCGTTGAGCCTCTTTGGCTTTTGGGTGGCGAATCGCGTGTTGTTGGACCTGGCGCAACGTCTACATTTGTCGGGAGTCGCGGATGTCGCCGGCCTGCCGCTGTTGCTGCTGGTGGCGGCGGTGCTGGGCGTGCTGCTGTTGCCGCTGGGCAACGCCTTTTCCCGCCATATGGAACGGCAAGCGGACGATTATTCGTTCGCGGCCATGGGCCGGCCGGAGCCGCTGATCGCCGGGCTGGAGCGTCTGGCGCGGCGGAATCTAGCCGAGGTGGAACCGCCGCGCTGGAAGGAGATTCTGTTTTACTCCCACCCCGCCATCGCCACGCGCATCCGCCGCGCCCGAGCGGTGCAGACCGCATCCGGGTCGTAGGGCGCGCTCGCAGCGAAGATCGTGGGATGGGCGCCTTCGCCTGTCCGCCCTTTTTCGGCAACCGAGGGACGGCGGCTTCGCCGGGCAGCCGGGACGGCGGTTTCGCTGGGCAGCCGGGGACGGCTACCCTACGGGTGCGCTTGGCGCGGAGAAAGTGGGGGCCGGACGGCAGGTTTTCGGCCGGACGGCACGCATTCAGTCCGTCGGTAGACCCAACTCTCGCCAGGCGGCGTCGAAGCGGGCCAGATAGGCGTCGCGCTCCGTGGCGGCCAAGAACG
>JAKAUF010000363.1 GCA_021827785.1 Acidobacteriota bacterium
CTGGCTGAAAGTGAAGTTGGAGCCGCAGCGCGAGGCGCGGCAGGAGCCGCAACCTCGCGCCGCCTAGCGTGGGCGGCGGCGCGTTCCATGGCCGCCGCGCACTGCGCACGGTTGGCGTGTGGGCACACGATGTGGGCACCGCGGCCAAGTCAACCCAGCGGGCCAATCGCCTGGAGCCCGGCTCCGGCGCCACCGCCGTCGGGGCGGCTAGAACGTGAACTTGGCGAACAGCTGCATGAATCGCGGCCGGGTCATGGTCGAACTGTAATTGCCGAACGTGCTGCCGTTGTCCAGCGACAAGGACGCCGTTTGCGCATCGAAGCGCACGCTATTGGTCGCGTTGAACACCTGCCAGCCGACTTGCAGCGCCTTGCCCTCCCCGCCGATGGCGAAGGACTTGTCCAGGCCCGTATCTATGCCGAAGAAGCCGTCGCCCTCGACCACGTTGCGGCTCCCGGCCTCACCCGGCAGGTCGTGACGAAAGGCCGCCAGCGCCAGCGAAGGATTGACGAACATGTTGGGTCCGCTGCCATCCGGCCCTTGCGGGTTCATCGTGGTTTGCTCGCCCGGTATGGCCTTGCTTTGCATGGCGTTTCCGGTCAGCTGCCAGTTGGTGGGGAAGAAGAAGCCGTTGCCCACGTTGACCGGGAAGGCGGTTGTCCAGCGATAGTAGCCGGAAAACTGCCAGCCGCCGATAACCGCGTTCAGCCAGTTGGCCGCGCCGCTGCCCAGCCACTGGCCATGCCCAAACGGCAAATTCCAGACCCAGTTAGCGTTGATCTGCTGCGTGGTGTTGAAATCCGACTGGCCGTAAAGCTGGTACGGGGACCAAGAATTGATGATCGCCCCGCCCAAGCCACCCCACGCCGAGATGCGCTCGGCATCCGAAGCCTCGTCCATGGACTTGGACCAGGTGTAGTTGAACTGGGTTTGCAGGTTCCGTCCCATTCGCACCTGATACGTGGCCTGCAAGGCGTTGTAGTTCGAGGTGCCGATATTGTTCCAGGCGTAAAGCGAGCTGTATTGGCTGTGATAGAAGCTGTAGTAGCCGGTCGTCGGCGCCGGCAGCCCAATGCCGCCGTTGCTCGGCGGGAAGTCCAGCAGAATCGAGGCCGAGGTTTCGTTCGGCACGAAGCAGCTCCACAGCTCGTATACCGCCTGCGTGGCGGTCAGCGGGCTGGTGTCCGGCGCGCCGGGGGTACAAGGATTGTTGTTGCCCAGCGCGTTCATCACGTCCGCTTGCGTCAGGCCGGTCCAGGTGCTGAAGATGTTCTGCCAGAAGGGAATGTTGGGGACGTTCGCCACCGGCGTGTTGGCATCGTAGAGCTTGCTGAGCGCATCGGCGGCGGCGAAATAGCTCTGATGGCTTTTGGGATCCACCAAATTGCCCGGCATCGCCAGATCCTCCTGCATTGGCAGGCGGCGGCCGAAGGTGCCGACATAGCTCAATGACAGCGACGAACGCGTCCCGAACTGCCGGGTGAGGGAGAAGTCCACCTCATGCACGTACGGCGTCTTGATGGCGCTGTCCAGCCCCCAGGCAATGTTGCCGAAAATCGGCGGCGGCGTCTGCGGGAAGCCGCCCGGCGGCGCCGCCGGTTGCAGCGAACTGGGCAGGCAGGTCAGGCAGGTCATGCGCGGCGCGTTGGCGATGGTGATGCCCAGGGGATTGGTCAGGTTCGTCGCCAGGCCGAAGGAGCCATTCTGATTGAACGTGTTCACCATCTCGGCGCCGAAATGCTCATACAGCAAGTCATAGCCGCCGCGAATCGAGAACTCGCCCTTGTGGCCGAAAACCGTCCCCAGCCAGCCATGGCCGAAATCCGGCGACCACGCCACGCCGATGCGCGGCGCGACGTTCGAGTAATCCCAGTTCCAGATATTCGGCGCGTGGTTCACCGGTCCGCCGAGCTCGAAGGAGACCAGCCCCGCCTGGCTGGCCGGCTTTCCCTGCGCCGCCAGGGTTCCGGTTTGGTTCATCCAGTCGCCCAAGTTCAGCGAGGTGCAGCTGCCGCTGGCCGTGGCCACGCAGGGCGCCACCTGCAGGCCGTTGGCTTCATAGGGCGGCTGCTCCAGCGTGTAGTTGAGTCCGTAGGTCACCACCAGGTTGGGGGTCAAGTGCCATTGGTCCTGGCCGTAGAACTGGTAATCGTTGATTTGGAAATTGCGCGTGATTGGCGCGCCCTGCGGCAGCGTGCTGCCGCTGCGGTTGTAGTTGTAGACGGCGTTGTATTCCGTGATCGCGCCCAGCAGGTCAATCATGGACCAGTCGTAATTGTTGTCGAAGCTGCTGGCCACGGCCGGATAGCCGCTGTTGGGCGGATCGTAGGGGCTGGAGGGGCGGCCGGCGAATCCCGAGGTGTTCAAGAACCCCGTGTTCAGCGAGGCGTTGGAGAACGAGTTGTTGAAGCTGACGCTTTCATCCGAGACCAAGTCGGCGGAGCCGCCGAACTGGAATGTGTGATTGCCCACGATCCAGTTCACATTGTCGGTAAAGTCATTCTCGGGGACGATCAACTGGCTGCTGTAGTTGCCTTGGGAGTTGGGGAAATCCAGGTTGCGCGTGGAGACGTAGGGACTGGACGATGAACCTTCGAAGCCCAAACCTTGGCGAATGAATCCGTAGTGAAAGTTGTTGATGAAATTCGGCGACAGCACCGAGGTCCAGCCGAAGATCAGGCCCCGGCTGTCGGTCAGGTTGGTGTTGTTGGGCGGCTGGCCGGGGAACTGCTGCGCCCCATCCACCTTGAAGTTCTCCGTCTCGCCGCGCAGGAACATCGTCTCCGTCGGGCTCAGGTCATAATCCAGCCGCGCGATATAGGTGTCGTAGCCGCCGGGGGTCGGCGAGGCGAAGACATAGCCCCCGGTGTTCAGTCCGTCGCCCACCGCGTTGCTGTTGGGCAAGGGGTAGCTGTCCAGCATTTTCAGCGCCGCCGGATCCACGCCGGCCACCGCGGCGGGCACGCCGTTCGCCGTGCCCATCGCGGCGATTTGGGACGGCGTCAGGGTTACGGTGGCGCCGCTGCTGGTCAGATATTTCAGGTCGCCGACGCGCAGGCTGGCGGTGGGAACGGTGCGCGTCTCCACCGACCCCTGGCGGTCCTGCCGGCCTTCGTAGTTGGCGAAAAAGAACAGCTTGTTGTGGACGATCGGGCCGCCCAGCGTGAAGCCGTAGAGATTGCGAATCAGCGCCGGCGGCGTGTTGGGCTGGCCGCTTTCCAGTTGCGATGTCTTAAGGAAAAAGTCGTTGGCGCTGAGGGCCGTGATGCGGTTGTATTCGTAGGCGGAGCCGTGGAACTGGTTGGTCCCGCTCTTGGTGATCATCGCCACCTGCGCCCCGGCGCCATGCCCCGCGCTGGTCTGCGGAACCGCCGTGGTGACGCGAAACTCTTGCAGCGAATCCGGCGGAATGTTCAGCACGCTGTTGAACGCGGTTCCCTGCGTCTGATCGTTCACGTCAATGCCGTCCAGCGTGACGTTCGACTGGTCGCTGCGCACGCCGTTCACCGCGCCGCTGCGCGTGTCATAGGTGCTATTGGCGATGCCCGGCTGGTTGCCCAGGTACACCACGCCGGGTTGCAGGCTGAGCAGCGCCACGACGTTGCGGTTGGGGATGGGCAGATTCTGAATCTGCGTTTCCGTAAAGGCGTTGCCGATGGTGGCGTCGGTATGGTTGACCAGCGGCGCCGCCGTGCCCTGCACCTCGACCGTCGTGGCCGAACTGGCGACCTGCAACGCCAGATTCAGCGTCGCCGGTTCGTTGACCACCAGCTCCAGGCTGCGCTGCACCGTGGTGGCGAAGCCATGCGCGCGCACCGTCACCCGGTAATTGCCCGGCGGCAGGGCGGGGAAGTCATAGCCGCCCTGGGCGTTGGTCGTGACGCTGCGAGTCAGACCCGTGTCTGGCCGCAGGATGGTTACCCGCGCGCCCGGTATGGCGGCCCCGCTGGGATCGGTGATGCGGCCGTTCAGGCTGGTGCTAGCCGCTTGGCTCCAGGCGGCTACGGACAACAGGACAACAACGGCGCCGGCCAAAAGTCCGGCGGCGAGACGGTGAAGCAGCGAGCGGCGAGTCATGTGCCACCTCCACACACGAACGGAGTGGCATCAATATACGCGCAGACCGTTCGGATTGTAAATACGTTAACTATTGAAGCACCTGATTCGGCCGATAACCTCCGCTGATGCAGGCGGCGGAGGCGCCGGCCCCGCGCCGACGCTAAAGCCACTTTGCTCCTTTTCGCGTGTCGCTGGGCCGGGGCTCAACGCTCGCCTCGGGCGGCGTGGCAGCCGCCGCGCCCGGCGCCGCGTCCCAGGTGGTGGCAGTACGCGCGCGCCGGCCGCGCGGGGCGCTGCCGGCCCGCGGGCCGGGATCCCGCCCCACCCCGTGCCCGCGGGGAGATATGACGGGCGGGCGTCGCGGAGTTCGGTCGGCCGGGGGCCAGCTCGCCCGGGCGTGACCGCTTGACATCAGATGTTGGTATATCGTATCGTTATACCTGTATCACGATAATGAAAGACGAGCCCCAGCAGCCACCGCCGTGGCTGTTTTTCATGTTTCAGCTCCCCGCGCGGCAAGCCAGCCGCCGGGTCAGCGTTTGGCGGCGCCTCAAGGCATACGGCGCCTTGGGATGGCGCAATTCCGCCTACGTTTTGCCGAATACCGCCGACAATCTGGAGCGCCTGCACTGGCTGGCGAAGGAAATGCGGAAATATTCCGGCGAAGCCTCAGTAGTGGTGGTGCAGCATGTCGAGGGGGTCTCGGACAAGGACCTGCGGGCGGCGTTTAATGCTCACCGTGAACGGGAATACGAGCGGCTGGTGCGCCTGCTGCGTGCGGCACTGAAAAAGGGGCGCCGGGGATCCGCGCGTGCCGAATGGACCCGGCTGCAGCGCCAGTTCGGGAAGATCGTGCAAACGGATTATTTCCAATCCGCGCACCGCAGAGACGCCGAAGCCCTGCTGCGGCAGTTGGAAAGGCGAGTGCAGGAGCAGGAAGGCGCAGCCCAGGCGGCGCGCCCGGCTCGCGAAGGCTATAAGGGCCGAACGTGGATGACCCGGCCAAGGCCGGCGATCGACCGGGTGGCGTCCGCTTGGCTCATCCGGAATTTCATTGACCCGGAGGCGAGTTTTGCGTTTGCGGCAAACGTAGCGGAGAACCCCGACGCCATTGCCTTCGACATGTACGACGGCGAGTTTACCCACGAAGGCGACAGCTGCACGTTCGAGGTGCTGAGGAGGCGGTTTGCTCTAAAGGAGAGCCGCCTGGAGGTGATTGCGGAAATGGTCCATGACGCAGATTTGGAAGACGATAAATTCCACCGGGCGGAGGGCGCGGTTCTGCACAGCGTCTTCCAGGGTTGGGCCGCGCTCGGATGGACCGACGAGGAGATCCTGGGGCAAGGTTTTCGCGTGCTGGACGGTTTATTTCGGTCCTTGCCGCTGTCGCGGCTGCCCACAGGGCGGAGGGTCAAGTGATTGCCCGGGGGGCTGCCAAGCATCGGATGGCACGAGCCTGGGAACCCGCGCGGCGCATCCGGCCGCTGATAATGGCCTCGGCAGCCGGCGTGTTGGCGCTCGCGGGGCCGGCGAGGGCTCAGGTAGTAATGAGTGTGAGCCTGCGGAAAGCGGTCGCGCTGGCCGCGAAGCAATACCCGCACGTGCAGGCCGCGAGGGCGGCCAGAGCGGCGGGCCGTGATTCCGCGCGCTTGGCGCGCCTTGCGTACCTGCCCAGTGTCGAAATCTACGGACAATTAGATCGGGCCACGCAAAATAACCTCGGCGGACTGCTTTTTCCAAACCCCATGCCTGTCATCAGCGGGCCCGTGCTGGCGCCGAGCGCCGCGAGCTTTTGGGGTGGAGTTGGGGGCGCCAGCATCTCATGGGAGCCCTACGCTTTCGGGCGGCGGCGGGCTGGCGTGGCCAGTGCCCGTTATGAAGCGCTGAGCGCCGCCGAACGCTTTCGGTTGGCACGGCTCCGTGCTCGCACCGCGGCGGCCGCAGCGTACCTGGCGCTGCTTGCGGCGGACCAAGATTTGCGCTCCAGCCGGTCGGATACGCGGCGATGGCGGTCCGTTGACCGTATCGTACACGCACTGGTGCGGGCTCAACTCCGGCCCGCTGGGGATGCCGCCCGCGTGGACGCGGAACTGGCGGCGGCGCAGGTCGCGGTGGTGCAGGTCCGCGAAGCTCGTCGGAAGTTAGCGTACCGCCTGGCGGAGCGATTGGGAGAGCCTAACACCCGGCTGGTTCTGCAATCGCGATATCTGGCTCGAAACGTGCCTCCCTCATCGGGCATGTCGGCGGAGCCGCGGCCGGGACAGTTTCCCGCGGTCCGCTCCGCTGCCGCGCGGGTATTGGCGGTGGAATCGCTCCAGCGTGAGATTTCGCGCCAAAGGCTGCCGCGTGCGTACCTGCTCGGCAGCGTCGAGACGCGTGCCGCAACGGGGCCGGTAAGCCCGGCGGGCTCTGGTCCACTGGGCGCTAGCGCGAGCAACTGGGCCGCCGGTGCGTCGGTTGAGTTTTCCATCTCCCGCTGGTTGCGGACACGCCGCAGGGAGCGCATCGCGCGGGATCAGGCGCGCAGACAACGGGCCCATGAGCGCGGCGTACGCCAGCGGTTTGAATACGCTGTGCGCGGCGCGAAGGCGGATTGGCAGGCAGCGTGGCGGGCGGCTCAGATTATCCCCGCCGAACTCTCCGCCGCCCGGATCGGAGAGGCCGACGCGCGAGCCCGCTACCAAACTGGGCTGGCGACGGTGGTGGATTTGGTCAATGCCGAGCAAGTGCTCAGCCGCGCCCTTTCGGCGAACGCGGTGGCGAGGCTCAACGTTTGGGAGGCGTTGCTGCGCTGGGAGTATCTGCGCGGGCATGTGGGTCCGTTTCTGCGCAGCGCCGCCCGCGCGCGTAAAGCCAGGAGGATTCCCTAGCAATGTGGTTGGTCAATTTCGCGCTGCGGCGGCCCTACACGATCCTTGTTCTGACGCTGGCCATGGCGTTGACGGCCCTGCTGGCAGTTCGGCGCATGAAGGTGGATGTCTTCCCGCATCTCAACCTGCCAATCATTTATGTCGCTCAGCCGTATGGCGGCATGGATCCCGCCCAGATGGAGGGCTATATCGTCAACTATTACGAGTTCCATTTTCTCTATATTCCGGGCATCGAGCACGTTGAGTCGCGCTCGATCCAGAATGTCGGTTTGATCAAGCTGGTCTTTCAACCCGGCACCAACATGAGCCAGGCAATGGCGCAAACGGTTTCGTACGTTGCCCGCGCCCATTCGTTCATGCCGCGCGGCACGGTTCCGCCCTTCGTAATCCGGTTCGACGCCGGCAGCGTTCCGGTGGGCGATCTGGTGTTTTCCAGCCCGAAGCGCAGCGTCTCCCAGCTTCAGGATTTGGCGCTTTTCCGCGTGCGCCCGGTTTTCGCCACGCTGCCGGGCGTCTCGGCGCCCCCTCCGTTCGGCGGCAATCAGCGGACCATCGTCATCCGGGTTCATCCCCGGCAGCTCCGCGCCTACGACCTTTCTCCGCGCGCCGTGGTGCGGGCGATCATCTCGGGTAACGTCATCGCGCCCGCCGGGAATATCCGGATCGGCAAGTTCGATCGGATGGTCCATCTGGACGGCAGCATCCATCCCATTGCACGGCTGCTGGACCTTCCCATCCGCACCGGAACGGGCGCAACGGTATACCTGCGGGACGTCGGCAGCGTGCTCGATACGGCCGACATCCGCAGCGGCTACGCCGAGGTGAATGGCCGCCGCACGGTCTATATTCCGATGACCAAGCGGGCCGGCGCCTCTACATTGTCCGTAGTCAATGAGATCAAGGCGGCGCTGCCGAAGATGCGCGCGCAGGTGCCGCGCGATGTTCATATCCGTTTCGAGTTCGATCAGTCCGTGTACGTCCGCCGCACGCTCGACAGCCTGATCTTGGAAGCGTTGCTTGGGGCGGGCATCACCGGGCTGGTGGTGTGGTTTTTCCTCCGGGACGGCCGCAGCGCCGGCATCGTGGTGCTCACCATACCGCTGGCGCTGCTGGGCGCCGTGGTTGGCCTGTGGCTGGCGGGACAGACGCTCAACATTATGACCCTGGGCGGCCTCGCGCTCGCGGTTGGCGTCCTGGTGGACGAAGCCACCGTGATGGTGGAAAACATCCATACCCATCTGGAAGCCGGCCAGCCCGTCGCCCCGGCCACGCTAGCCGCCAGCCGCGAGGTGATCGTGCCACGGCTGCTGGCCATGCTGAGCGTGCTGGCGGTGTTCTTGCCCTCGTTTTTCATGACCGGCATTGCGCGAACTCTGTTCGTGCCGCTTTCGCTCGCCGTCGGCTTCGCCATGGTCGCCTCGTTCCTTTTATCCTCCTCGCTGGTTCCGGTGGTTTCGATCTGGTCGTTGCGCCATAAGCCGTCGGGCAAGGAGGGCGCGGGCATCGGACGCTGGCGCATGAGGTTGCGAGGGATCGTACAGCACATGCTGCGGCGTCGCGTCGCGTGGCTCCTGGCATACCTTGGAGCGTGCACCCTGCTCATCGCCGTATTGGCGCCGGCCGTAGGGACAGACATCTTTCCCAGTTCTTCCGCGCATCAATTTCTGCTTCGTCTGCGTGCCCCCACCGGCACTCGTGTGAAGCAGACGGAGCGTATCTACCTCCGCACCCTGCATCTCATCCAGCGCACGGCCGGGCCGGGGAACGTCAAGGCCACGGTCGGCTTCGTCGGCACGCAGCCAACGACTTATCCCATCAACACCATATATCTGTGGACCAGCGGGCCGCAGGAAGCGGTAATGCAGGTGGCGCTGCGCTCCGGCTCAGGAATCCGGCTATCGAATTTCGAGCAACGGTTGCGCGGCATTTTCCGCAGGCGACTGCCTAACGTCCAAACGTCCTTCGAATCCGGCGACATCATCAGCCAGATTCTGAATTTCGGTTCGCCAACCCCGGTCCAGATTGCCGTCCAGGGACTCAACCTCGCGGCGGATCGCGCCTATGCGCGAAAGATTCGGCGGGCGCTGGCGCGGATTCCGTCGCTCCGGGATCTGCAATTCGGGCAGCCGTACCGTTATCCCGACGTGGAAGTACGCGTGAACCGCAATCGCGCCGGGCAGCTGGGGCTCACGATGGCTCAAATCAGCCATGCGCTGACGGATGGAACCGAGTCCAGCCGGTTTATCGCCCCGGATTTTTGGCGCGATCCGCGCACCGGCGTGGGTTATCAAGTGCAGGTCGAGCTGCCCCAATCCCGCATGCATTCGCTCAATGACCTGCGTGACCTGCCCGTCCGGCAAGGCCAGGATGGCAACCCCGTCCTGCTCAGCAATATCGCCCGCATCCATTACGGGACCATGGTGGCGGAATACGACCGCTACAACATGCAGCGCATGGTGACGTTGACCGCGAATCTCTACCATTCCGACCTCGGCCACGCCGCGTCCGCTATCGAGCGCGCCTTGCGCCGCCTTCCGCCGCCGGCCCGCGGCATGAGCGTTGCGGTTCGTGGCCAGATCGCACCGCTTTACCAGACTTTGCGCGGCCTCGGCACCGGTCTTCTGCTGACCGTCCTCATCATATTTCTTCTCTTCGCCGCGAACTTCCAGTCCTGGCGGCTGGCCTGGGTGTCGGTGGCCGCGGCGCCCGCGGTCATCGCTGGGGTGCTGGTCACATTATGGATGACCGGCACAACCCTCAATATCGAATCGTTCATGGGCGCGATTATGGCCGTCGGCGTCTCCGTCGCCAACGGGCTGCTGCTGGTGACCATGGCGGAGACCCGCCGGCGGGACAAGGGCCGGGAGCTAGTCTCAAACAGCTCCGGATCGGAATTAGGGCGCCAACGGGAGCGGATTGCCACGGAAGCGGCTCTCGAAGGCTTGAGTTTGCGGCTTCGGCCGATTCTGATGACGGCGGGCGCGATGATCGCGGGCATGTTGCCGCTCGCGCTGGGCGGCCGGCAGAGCGCACCGTTAGGCCAGGCCGTAATCGGCGGCCTGCTCGCCTCGACAGTGATGACATTAGTGATTCTGCCATTGGTCTATAGCTGGGCGCAGCGCCACGCCAGCACCGGTTCCGCATCGCTGTATCCAGAGGAGTTGACGTAAATGGTTCTGAACGGATTGAATCTGGCGTTGACGGCTATTCGCAGCGATCCTGGGTTTCGCCGTGCACGGTGGTCTGTCCTTGGGTTACTGCTTCCCGCTCTTCTATTCGCCGGGTGTGGCCGTGTTCGGTCGTCGAAAGCGAAGGCCCGGCCCATACCGACGGTGAAGGTGGTGCGCGTGGTCTCCGCCCGACCGCGGTTTCTTACGCCTTTGCCCGGCGAGCTTCGCCCCTATCAAGATGTCTGGCTAAAAGCGCGCGTCGAGGGATTCGTGAAGCATCTATACGTCGACCGCGGCTCTTGGGTGCGGCGCGGTCAGCTTCTGGCGCTGCTGAGCGCTCCTGATCTCAGGGCACGCCGGTTGGCCGCACAGCAACGCCTGGCGGTTGCCCGGGCGTACTATCAGGCGGCGAAAGCGGATGTGGGCCGCGATCAGGCGACGCTGGCGCGACTCCAAACCTCGGCGCACCTCGTCGCCGGCTCTGTTGCGGGCAACGATATCCACATCGCCCGGCAGACCGTCCTGGCCGATCGCGCCCAAGCGGCCGCGCGCCTGGCAACCGTGCATAGCGCCGCGGCCGAACTCCAATCCCTGGCCGCCCTCACCGGCTATCTCCGGGTCACGGCTCCGTTTACCGGGATGATCGTCCAGCGCTTCGTTAGCACTGGGAGTTTGGTGGGGCCATCCGCCAACGCCCCCACCCTGTTTCGCCTGCAACAGCTCAACCCGCTCCGTCTGATTATTGAGGTGCCCGAGGCGGATGCCGCCGGAATTCGTCTCGGCGGGCGAGTGGGTTTTTCCGTCACGGCGTTCCCCGGAAAGCGATTCTCTGGAGTGGTTGCCCGCATCCCCGACAGCCTCCATCAGGCGGCGCGTGTAATGCCGGTCGAGCTGAACGTGTCAAATCCCCGCCGCTCGCTGGCGCCGGGAATGTATGCCCAGGTGCGCTGGCCTGTCGAGCGCCCCTACCCTACGCTGATCGTTCCCTCCAGCGCCGTTGCCAGCACGACACAAGAGACATTCGTGGATCTGATTGAGAAGCACCACATTCTTTGGGTAGGCGTGCACCGCGGTTTCACGATCGGCAAAAATGTCGAGGTCTTCGGAAAGTTGCGGGCAGGCGAGGTGGTGGCCCTGCGCGGCACCGACGAACTGCGCCCGGGAATGGCCGTATATACGGCGCCAGCATCGCCATGATGGCAGCGTCCGTATGCAATCGCGAAGGCTTGGAACATCATTCTCATTCAGAGGTAGATACCATGGCCAAATGCCGCCGCCGGCACACCTTGAGTTTCGCTCTTTGCCTCACCGCCCTGCTGGGCGCAAGCCGTGCTTCGCGTCCATTCCGCCGACCGTTGCCGCTGCGGCTGATCCACGACGTTGTGCTGCCCGGCCGGCCCACGCGCTTCGATTACGAAAGTTACGATCCAGGCAGCGGCTTGCTGTTCATCTCCCACCTCGGCGACAGCCAGGTTCTGGCGTTCAGCACCCGAACGCAGAAGTTGCAGGGCATCGTGGATGGCATCTCGCAAGTGCACGGCGTGCTAGCCATCCCGTCACTGGGCCGCGTGTATGCGTCGGCCACGGGCCGGAACCAGATCGACTCGATTGACGAGCGAACCCTCAAAATCACTGCGCGCATGCCCGGCGGCGACTACCCGGATGGCATGGCATTCGATCCGGAACGGCATCTTCTGTTCGTATCCGATGAGTCCGGCGGCACGGACACGGTCATCAACACGACGACGCAGCGGCGCGTGGCCACGATTCCGCTTGGTGGCCACGCCGGCAATACCCAATACGACGCAGCGAGCGGGCTGATTTATGTAGACGTGCAGACGCAAAATCTGCTGAAGGCAATTAATCCAAAAACCTTGCGCGTTGTCGCCAGTTACTCTTTGCCCGGCTGCCAGCATGACCACGGCTTGAATATTGATTCACCAGCGCGGCTGGCGTTTGTTGCCTGCGACGGCAACGCCAGGCTCCTGACTTTCGACCTCCGCCAGGATCGGGTTCTTTCGGTTCACCGGCTGGGCAAATACCCTGACGTGCTGAGCTTCGATGCACGGCTGCAAAGGCTCTATGTGGCGAGCGAAAGCGGCGTCGTTACCGCATTCGCCCTCCGCCATCGGGCCCTCCGTTTGCTTGGTCGGGCCTACCTGGCCTACGAGGCGCATTCCGTCGCCGTGGATAGCCGCGATCGCGTCTACTTTCCACTACAGGATCTCAACGGCCGGCCAGAGCTGCGGGTAATGCGCCCCGTACGATGACGATCCAAGGGCGCCCAAATAGAGGAACTGGCGTGCCGAGGCGCCCCGGCGAGTGGGCATCCCATGGGCAGGGGACCAGCGCGTTTTGCAGTCCTCCTCGGCGTATCAGATCGAGGAAGGGTAACGGACATTGCGAATTCTCCGGAACCACGGCGCACCCACCTAGGACCGCGAGCGAAGGGGAAAGCTTGAATTGTCGACTCCCGGCGCTCTCGATCCCGCCGACAAAAATTGCCACTGCTGCGGTTAGCGACGCCGTGGCCGCGCTCGTGCCGCCGCCCCGCGGCTGCTGGCGGGGCGGCGGCCATCAGGGATAATCGGACATCACATGTCCCGTCCCCGTCCCCTGCGCGTGGTCTCCAGCCACCTGTTTTGCAATCAGCGCCTGCACACCGCCGTGCTGGACCGCCTGGCCGCCAGCGGCGCGGACGGCGTGGAGCTGTTTTGCGCCCGGCAAAGCTTCGATTGGCGCCAGCCGGCACAGGTGGAGGCGCTGGCCGCTTGGTTTCGCGACAACCAGCTGCAACTGCATTCCCTCCACGGCCCGATCTACACCGATGAATCCTGGGGCCGGAGCGGCGAACCGCCGTTGGACATCGCCCACCCCGACCGCCGCCGCCGCTTGCCCGCGGTGGAGGAAGTCGAGCGAGTGTTGGAGCTGGCCGAGGTGCTGCCGTTCCGCTATTTGATCCAGCACCTCGGCGCCGGCGGCGACGACGAAAGTCCGGCGCGGAGCGAAGCCGCCTTCAGCAGCCTGGAACGCCTGAGCATGCTGGCCAAGCGCGCCGGCGTCGGTTTGGTGGTCGAGAACACGCCCAACGCCTTGGCGACGCCGGCCAACTTAGTGGAGTTTTTCGCCGCGACCCACCTCGACGACATTGGCATCTGCTTTGACGCCGGGCATGCCCATCTCCCCGGCTATCTGCTCGGTGGCGGCGGCGTGGCGGCCAGTTGGGAATTGCTGGCGCCGCGCGTCGTGACGACCCATCTGCACGACAATCTCGGGCAAAAGGACGATCACCTCTGGCCGGGTGAGGGCGGCATTCCCTGGGCGGATTGCATGCCGCGACTGGCCGCCCGCCCGGAAGTCCCTTGGGTGCTCGAGATTACGAGTCATCCCGCCGACCCCGCCACTTTCTCCCAACTGCGGGTCACCTGGGATCGCCTGGCCGCCTGGGCCGGAGCCTGAGGCCGGCCGTCCAGGTGGGAAACAAGGGAACTCCGGGCCGCCAGCGGCTACAATGTGGAACAATGGCTTAGCATGGCCGCTCGGGGTGTCCTATGCGCGCGTTAACCCCTCGTTTCTGGCTCCTCGCCGTATTGCTGATGGCCGCCGTGACCGGCGTGGCCGCCTGGCAGTGGCCTAGCACGGCTGCTGCCGGGAGGCCGGGTAAGCCGCGCCCCGGCCAGGACCATCCCCGCCGACGGGCCGAATGGTTTCTGCGCGATCGCCGTGCCTTGGACGGCCGCTCGCCCGCCGAGCATATGCTCCGCGCCTATGCGCAGCGCCGGAACATGCCGCGCATCTATCCCCCTTCCGGCCGCCGCGTTCTGCTCGGCTCGCGGCGCTTCGCCGCCGCGCCCGCCGCCACCAGCGGCAATTGGACCGAACTGGGGCCCGATCCGCAGACCGATTTAGGCTTCGTGCAAGTTTCCGGCCGCGTCACCAGCCTGGCCACGGATTTGCAGAATGACCCCACCGGCAACACGGTCTATCTCGGCGCCGCCTACGGCGGTGTGTGGCGCTCCACCAACGCCCTCAGTTCCAGCCCCACCTGGACGCCCATCAGCGACCAAACGCAGTCGTTGGCAGTGGGCGCCTTGGCACTCATTCCGGGGACCAATCCCCCGGTGGTGATCGTCGGCACCGGGGAACAAAACAACAGCGAGGACAGCTATTACGGCGTCGGCATCGAGCGCGGCGTCTACGACAGCACCACTGGCTCCTGGAACTGGACCCTGGCCACCACCGCCGGCGACGCTTGCACCACCGCCACCTGCGGAACCAACTTTGGCTCCTCCCTGCCGCTGCTCGGCTTGTCTTTCGCTAAAGTGCTGGTGGACCCCGCCAATCCCAGCGTCGTCCTCGCCGCCGGCGGTTCCTCGACCCAGATCAGTTCCTTCAGCTTGACCAACTACATCCGCGGCATTTACCGCTCCACCGACGGCGGCCAAACCTGGACCCTGGTCTTCACCCAAGGCGGGCCCGCCGGCAGTAATTACAGCTGCACCGGCTTGCTCTACGACCCGGTCAACGGCTTGGTGTACGCAGCCCTGCGCGGCCACGGCGTCTACCAATCCAGCGACGCCGGCGCCACTTGGTCGCCGGTGGCTGCGCCCACGCCGTTCGTCAACGCCGGTTCGGTCAATTTGGACAATGAATATCACCGCGCCGATTTGGCGGTGGATGGCAAGGGCGACCTGTTCACCATCGTCACCGACATCACCGGACAATTGGCCACGCCGACGCCATGCTCCACCAGCGGCGGCGCCGCCTGCGACACCGGCATCTGGGAATCGCCCGACGGCGGCAAGACCTGGAACCCCATCGCCGCTCCTACCTGCGGCAGCTTGAACACCTCCCCGTACACCAGCACCTGCTCCACCAGCGATCCGCTGTTCGACGCCAACAACCAAGGCGATTACGACATGTATATCGCCGTCCCGCCCAACAGCAGCACTTTGGTGGTGGGCGGCATTGATGTTTGGTCGGCGCAGCCGAATGGCATGAGCACCACCTGGTCGAATCTGACCGTTGCCTATGGTCCCGGCGTCACCCACCCCGACCAGCACGCCATCGCCTTCGCCGGCGCCAACACGTGGTACGTCGGCAACGACGGCGGCATTTGGTCCACCACCAATGCCGGCGACGCCGCCGACAACGGCAGCTCGCAAGCCTGGACCGATATCAACACCAACCTGGACACCATCCAGTTCTACGGCGTCACCGGCGACCCCTCGCAGGCCGGTATCTACACCGGCGGTTCGCAAGACAATGGCACGGTGGTGAACACCGCCAGCAGCGGCACATTGTGGGGCCAGGTGTGGGGCGGTGATGGTGGGCAGACGGCGATCCAGCCGGGGACGAAGAACTACTTCGCAGAAAACGCCTACGCGCCGGCTCCGCCCAGCTCCGCCGCCGGAGCGGACCCCATCATTGTGGTTTCCCCCGACGGCGGCGTGCCGCAGAACCAAACCTTCAGCTCCAAATACGGCGCCTGCGCCTGGCCCGGCACCGGCAACCCGTCCCTGGGCCTCTCCCAGCTCTACAACTGCGCGCCCACATACAGTCCTACCCTGGACACCGCATTGCTCTCGGAAAACGGCGACTTCTATTTGCCCTACGAACTGCTACCGAACGCCCCGTCCGAAATGCTGCTGGCCACCTGCCGCCTGTGGATGGGTCCGGCCATCCCCGCCAACCCCGACCAAGGCTGGGCGCCGGTCAGCGGCGATCTGACCACCGACGCCTCTCCGGCGGGCGCCTGCGGCACCGACTACGTGCAGGACCTCGCCGCCGCGCCGAGCGACCCCGGCTCCATTTTCGCCGTCACCACCGACGGCCAAGTGCAGCACATCGGCAACGTGTTCGCCGCCATTCCGGGAACCTGGACCAACGAGACCGCCAGTCCCATGCCGACCAATGCATCGCTGCCGTTCGGCGCGGTGGCCGTCAGCCCGGACAATCCCAATGTCGCCTATGTCGGCGTGCAGGGCTTTGTCGCCGGCAGCAGCTACGGCCATGTGTACATGACCCAGAACGGGGGCGGCAGTTGGACCGACATCACCGGCAACCTGCCCGACGCCCCGGTCAACGCAATCGCCATTGACCCCGCAGTGCCGAACGATGTGTACATAGGCACCGACGTGGGCGTTTTTGTCGCCACCGATGGCGGCGTCAGCGGGGAGGTCTGGCAGCAGGTGGGCAGCGGGCTGCCCAACGCCGCCGTCCTTGGGCTGGATTTCGACACCGGTAACCGGGATCTCATCGCCGCCACGCATGGCCGCGGCGCCTGGGCCATTCCCGCCGTCGGCACGCCGCAGGCGGATTTCACCTTGACCACGTCCAACGCCGTCGTCTATGCGGCGGCGGGGACCTCCAGCGCGCAGTTCACCATCGGCGCCACCGCGCAAGGCGGCTTTACCGGCGCCATCTCGCTGACCTGCGCCGGTTGCACGACGACCGCGGTCAATCCCGGCAGCAGCGCCACCGTCACCTACACCGGTGCGCCGCAAGCCGGCACCCCGGTCACGATCACCGGGACGGGCGGCGGCGTTTCCCACACGCTCACGATCGCCTATCTTCCCACCTCGTTCACGCTGAACGCCACGCCGTCGGATCCCAGCGTCAGCGCCGGCTCCAGCGCAACCTTGACGGCCGTGGTCTCGCCCCAGGGGCCGTTCAGTGGCACAGTCAGCCTTTCCTGCCCGGGCACGGGCAGCGGCATTGCCTGCGCGGTCAGCCCTTCGAGCGTGCAAATTTCCGGCGGCAAGTCGGCGACCGCCACGGTGACCATCACCACCACCGCGAGCCTGCCGCCGCCGGGGGACGGCGGCCGTCAACCCTGGCCCTGGCCCCTCTTGGCCTGCGCCGCCTTGCTGGCCGCCCTCGCCGCCGTTCTGGCCGGCTTCCGCCAACGGCGCCGGGCGGTCCGCTGGGCGGCATGGCTAGCTCCGCTGGCCCTGGCCGTGGGCATGTTGGCGCTTTCCGGCTGCGGCAGCGGCAACTCCGCCGGCCTGCCGCCCGCCTCCGGCGGCGGGGGCGGCGGCGGTGGCACTGGCGGCACGGCAACGGCCAAAGGCGCCTACAGCATTACGCTCCAGGCCACGGCGGGGTCCCAGACCGCCAGCTTTCCCGTCGTCTTGACCGTGCAATAGCCCGGCGATTCGGAATGCCGCCCACCGGCGGCCGGACGCCCGTCTCGCGCTCCGGCCGCCGCACGCCGGAAAAAATCGTGGCCTCGCCATGACGCTGCGCGTCGTAGCCTGGGTTATTCCCCATGACCTTCGACCGCCGCTATTTTGAAGATCCCGATTTTCCCCCCGGCTTGAAGGGCGGCGACGAGGTGCGGGGCTACGGCTACTATCCCGAGTATTTCCCCACCGTGCAGGGCCAGTTGTCGGCGCTGGTGGAATTGACTTCCGCCCGCACGCTCGCGGATTTGGGCTGCGGCAAGGGGGCTCTTGCCGCCTACGCCCGCCGCGACCTCGGCCTCCAGGTTGTAGGCCTGGATTTCAGCTCCTATGCCCTCGGCTACGCCGCTCGGGGCAACGGCGTCGGCTGGACCCTGCGCGCCGCCATCACCGCCATTCCCTTGCCGGAGGGCTGTTGCGACGCCGTTTGGTGCAATGGCGTGCTGCAATATTTGGAAGCGGCGGAGGCCCGCGCCGCAATGGCCGAAATTGCCCGCGTTACGCGCGGCGTCGCCTTCGTCAGCAACATCGCGGCCATTCATGCCCATGCCGAATGGGGCCGCCGGGATCATCTCACCCGCCTGTATTTGCGCCCGTCGGCTTGGGCGCGCCTGGCCCCGGCCGCGGCCGCGCCGGTGGCGTTGCCCTTCGAAGGTGAGTCGGCGATCCTGCTCTTCGGCCCGGCTTGCGCCGGCGAGAGCGGCGCCCTGGCCCTGCGCTTCATGGACCTGGCGCTGGCCCGCCTGCGCCGCTTGGGGGCGCTGGAGCGTACGCCGCCCACGCTGGCGGCTTTTCAGCGCCGCTGCCGCGGCGTTCGCTAGCCGCGGCGCGGCTGCGCCCTCGGCGCCGAGCACCGCTTGCGGGCTCGAGCTGCCTGCCGCGGTGCGCGAGGGATGCCGGCCTCACGGCGGCGTCTTCTGGCCGCGGAGACGTTTTCTGAGGGCGCGGACGGCCTCGTCCGCACCGAAATTCGAGCCAGAAGCCCGCGCCGCCGTCTCTCACGCCCCCGCGCCGCTAACTCCAGCGCCTCCAGCGCCGCGCACCTGGCTGGTCATCGGTCGCCCGGCCAGTTTTGAGAGTCGGCGCGGCGCGTCTAGGCGCGGCGCCCGCCGCCACTCAGGTCACTGATCAGTAAATCGCCGGCACAACTCACACCGCAATCACTAGCATCCCAACCCTCGGTAGCCAATTGGGCCGAGCGCCCGACATCGGAGCGTGGATCATGCCGTTTGCTTCCCTTGACTCTTACTCCCCGCGCATCGGGGAACCCTTCCGCCCGACCGCTTCGCAGCGCCGCCTGGCCGCGGCCGCCGCCGGCCTGGCGGTGCATTACACCGTGCAGGAGCTTTGCGCCGCCGCCGAGGTTTCTCCCGCCAGCTATTACCGCTGGCAGCATCATCCCGGCTTCGCGGCTTGGTGGATGGCGGAGACCTGGAGCTGCCTGCGCGCCAGCGCCCCGCTGCTGGTGCTGAGCACCATGCAGTTCGCTCTTGGCGGCGACGCCGCCGCCCGCAGGCTGCTGTTCCAATATCTCGTGGCCCCGCCTGCCGCGCCCGGCCAGCCCAGCGGTCCGGCCTCGGCTCCGGGCGGCGCACTGCCTCCCGTTCCTGTCGCGGCCGCGCCGGCGCGCCCGGCGCATCCCGCCGCGGCTGCGCCGCCTCCCGCCGCCGCACCGTTGCCGCCGGCCGAGGAGTTGCCACCGGCTGCGGGTTTGCTGCTGGGCGGCCGCGCCGCCGCGCCGCCGCCGCCGCGTCCTCGCCTGGCGCGACCGTCCGGTGCTTCCCGCCTGGGGCCGGTGGTGCTGCGGGTGGCCGGGGCCGCGCCGCGCTCCGGCGGCAGCCGCCGCGCCGTTCGTCCGTGGCCGCACGGCCACGCCTAGGGTTCGCGCTTCGCGGGGGTCGCGCCCGTTTGCACCGGG
>JAKAUF010000159.1 GCA_021827785.1 Acidobacteriota bacterium
GCCGCGGCCAAGCAGGCCTTTACCCGCAGCGGCGCCAACGCCAGCCTGGACGACATCGCCAAGCAAGCCGGCGTCGGCCCGGGCACCTTGTACCGGCACTTCCCCACCCGCGACGCGCTGCTGGAGGCGGTGTATCAAGCGGAGGTGGACAAGCTGGCGGCGGCCGCGGCGGGCCTGGCCCGGACCATGCCCCCTTTGCCCGCCTTGCGCGCATGGATGCTGCTGTTCGTGGACTACATCGCGACCAAAAAGATCATCGCCCCGGCGCTGACGGCGCTGGCCGGGGGATCTTCGCAGGTGATTGAAGCTTCCTATGACCGCATTCACGCGGCGGTCGGCGCGCTGGTCCGCCGCGCCGTGGACAGCGGCGACTTGCGCGCCGACGTGGACCCGGCGGATCTGTTCAAGGCGCTGGTAGGGGTCGCGTTTACCTCGCCCAACCCGGGCTGGGAGGCCAGCGCCCGGCGCCTGGTGGACATCCTGCTGCTCGGCTCCCGCCCCCTGCCGCAATAGCCTGCGCCACAAGGTAGGCGCGTCGGGCCACGGGCCTTGCGGTGGTCCGCCCCTGCGCGCGCCGCGCCGCGATCACCGCGGCAGGCCGGCCGACCACACGCGAGACTCGGGGTGGTAATGATGCCAATCGAACCAATCCTCGGTCAGGCTGGGGAGGATGGGCAGGCAGCGGCCCTTTGCTTTTCCCTGGATGGCGCAGCCGCGAAAATCCCATTGGCTGCCGGTCGCGGCGTCCAGCAGCTTCCATGGCGCCAGGGTGAAGGGCTTGGACGCCTTGGCGGTCTTCTTGGCGTGCGCGGCAGGCGACGCCTTTCCGCCACCGATCGGCGGCGCAGCCGCTTTGGAGGCGAGTTGCCCTCGCTGCTCGGCCGGCCGAACGACCGCCGCGGCTACGAGCCGCGCAGGGGGTTTCGCTTCTCCGGCGTGCCCGGGCCGCGTTTCCGCGGCCGTGGCGGGCGCGGCCACTTCCTTGAAAAAGGAATCCGCGGCTGGCAGCCCTGGGGCGCGGCGCACGAAGACGCGCACCGTGCGTTGGTCGGGACCTAGGGCGACCAGGATTGGGGTATCGCCCAGCGTGTCCTCGATGACGCCTTGTTTCGCCACCTGAGCGAATGGATAGGCGACGCTATGGCCGGCCAAGGTCACGCCGACCACCAGGGTGCGGCCCTGGAGCGGCCCGTGCGGCAGGGGCACGACCACGGGGTATTTGTGATATCGCTTCACCCAGCCGGCGCGGACGTAGTTCTTGCGATCCGCGGCCACCGGCGCCAGCACGGTGCCCCACGGGTACTCCCGCCGCCACAAACCAAAGCTGATCTCCTCGCTGCTCAGCAGCCTCAGGCGCGCCCCACGCAGCGGGCCGGCGATGGCGCGCCCGGAGACCTGCTGCCACCAGCTGCCGGTTTCGCGGTCGCGCATCAGGAAGTTTTCATCGTTGATGCCCGCGAGGTAGAAATGCAGCACCCGCCCATCCACTTGTCGGCTCCACACCAGACCGGTGTGACAGAGCGTTCAATACGTGGCGGCGATGGGCGCCCCTCCCAGGCGGTCGTTGACCACGTGGTAATAGCCCATTTCGCGAATGGGATAAGCGCGGGCCTGGCCGCCGAGATGCACATCCAGCACCATCGCGCGCGCCGGCCAGTGCGCCCGGGCGATGGGGATGGCGCGGACGTCGTGGTCGGGATGGAACATCCATTGGAAATAATCCACGTGCGCGATCCCCGTGGCCACGCCGCCGGCCACCAAGGCGGCGACGGCCACCGTGACCCGCGCCCAGCGGCGGGGGCGCGCACCCTCCGCGGCGCCCGACCGCGGCTCCCGCGGCGGCCAAAGCACCACCGCGGCGCAGACGACGATGACCGCCAGGGCCAGCAGCGTGGCCCAACCGCCGGCGTCGCGCAGCGCCATGGCCAGGGCCAAGGCGCGGGGCGGCTGGGCGACGAATGGGCGGATGACCCAAACCGGAATGCCGGCGATCAGGACCTCGGCCACGGCCGCCACGATCAATATCCAAAAGCTCAACCTGCGCATTGGCGCCTCCCTAGTCGGAAACGAGCCATGGACGCTCATATGCGGGGCGGCGCGGCGGCCACGGCCGGCCGCCCTCCGCCCCGCGATTATTTGACCTCATCCATCGTGCCGCGGGCGACGCCCAGCGCGTCCGCCACGCGGTTGATGTAGTTGAACCAGGACGCGATCAGCGTGATCTGTAGCCGCGCCCGGTCGTCATATCCGGCGGCGCGCAGCCGGGAGTGATGCTCCGGGGTGATTCGCGCCGCGTCCTTGGTCAATTGCACTACGTACTCGACCATCACCTTTTCCCGGTCCGTTATCGGCGCCCTGCGGTAATCGCGCCGCAGCGCCGCCACCATATCCTCATTGAGCGTGACCCGACGCAGAAACTCTGCGTGCGACTCCACTCAATAAAAGCAGCCGTTGGTCGCGGAGACCATGGTGGCGATCATCTCGTGCTCGCGCCGGCTAAGGGGCAGATCGGGCGACATCAGGGCGCCGAAGGCCGAAAAGGCGTGGCGCAGCACCTCGGGAAACAGCGTGTGCGATTCGACGATGCTCTCGCTGAGCCCCGCGACCGGCGTGGCGTACTCCGGCGGGTAGAGGGCCTGCATCGCCTGAAGCGCGGCTAGCAGGGCGCCTTCGGCGGTGTTGCGTTTGATGGTTGGAACCCAAGCCATGGTTCATCCTTTCGGCAAATCTATTGAGGGGCGCGAGGCCCCGGCCCCGTCTGCGGCGGGGCGTCCTGCTCAGGCGCCCGGCTGGGGCCCGCGGACGCGGCGGCGCGGTCATGCTTCCACTTTCTCGACCGGCGGCGCCGGCACGCGGTCGGCCCGCCAGCGGCCCGAGCGCAGGCGATAGACCGGCCAGCCGAGCAAAGTGATGGCCAGGCCCGCCAGGGCGTGGCGGAAATGGACCAAGACGGGCGCCAGGACCAGCAGCGACAAGGCCAGAAAGAGCACGGGAATCCAGCGGCCGCGGCGCGGCGCGCCGGGCAGGAACAGCACGCCGGCGGCGGTCAGGGCGATGAACAGCACCGCCGAAAAGACCGGATAGGCCGCAATCGCCGTAAACGTGCCGGTCAGCGTGAGCGCCGCGATCATCAGCAACTGCACGCCGGTGATGCGGGCGGGCCAGCCGCCGCGGCCCGGCCGCGCCAGCGCCGTGGGGAACAATCCATCGCGCTGCATCGCCTGATAGACGGCGGGGGTGGTCAGCAGCAGCGATCCCAAGGCGGCGGCGACGCAGAAAACCACCAGCCCGGCCAGCAACCGGGCGCCCCAGGGGCCTGCCAGCACCAGGCCCACCTGCGCTAGAAAGGCCGGCCCGGTGGCCAATTGGCGCAGGGGAATTAGCGCCAGCAGGCCCGCCGTGAGCAGCAGGTACAGGGCCACGATCGCGGTGATGCCCAAGCCCAAGGCCCGCGGCAGCGTGCGTTCCGGATCGCGGACCCGTTCGGCGATTTTGGTGGCCTCCCACCAGCCGGCCATGGCGAAAAACGCCCCCACCGTGGCGGCTCCGGCGTACGTCCAGGGGACGGCGCGCGGCGCGACCCAGAGCCGGCCCCAATGCCAATGGCCGGAGAGCAGAATCCACAGCGGCACGCCGGCGACCAGCGCCA
>JAKAUF010000170.1 GCA_021827785.1 Acidobacteriota bacterium
GCCCTCCGCCCCCGCGCTCCCGCCCGTGCAATACCCGCACCCTTCGCCCTTTTTCCCACCCGCGCGCTCCCAACCGCCCAACGCCTGCATCGTCACACAGACTCTAAAGCCCGCCGCACACGGGCTGAAGCCCGTTCCACGCGGGGCGGGCAGTCGCCGTGGGGCGACTGTGGGCTAGAGCGCGTTCCGCGCCTCGCCGGCGCCGCCCAGTCACTATAATGGCGGGCAATGTCTCACTCCATCTCCCGATTCGCCACGCTTGCCTGCTGGGCGGCGATTGCGGCGCCCATGCTGGCGGCGCTCTCGATGGCGCATCCCGTTCTTGCCGCTCCCTCCCAACCGCCGGCCGCGCAAGGCCCGGGGCTGATTGCGGGCGCCGATGCCGCAACCGGCGCCTATCGCGTCAGCGACCCGGCTTTGGGCTGGACGTTCGCAGGGAGCGTTGGCAGGAGCTTCCGCAGCGTGACGCGGACGCGTGGCGCCGATGCTTTCGGGCCGACCGAAACCCTGACCCTGCGCTGGAATTGGCATGGCGTCCCGGTCCAGGGGCAGATCACCACCTGGCGGGACCGGCCGGTCGCCCGCTTCGCGCTGACGTTTTTGCGGGCCACGCCGGCGCCGCGACTGGCATTTCCCGATTTCCATCGGATGCCGCCGGGACTGATGGTATTCAGTTATCGCGATGCGGTATTTTCTCCGCCGCAGTTCCGCGCCGGCCGCTCCGCCTCGCCTTGGCTTCTATTCCAAGCATTGCGCCGCCGCGGCGGTTGGCGCTATCCCGCGGCGACCCTGTCGCCAGCCGGGCACTTCCAAACCGAGGTGATGCGCGGGGATGGCATGCACCGCGCCGCCGTGCGGCTGGATGACGCCATCGCCCAGGCCCCCGCCGGGACCACGGTCAGTTCCCTGCTGGCGATCGCGCCGGGCGTCAACCGCGCCTTTCGCGCCTGGGGCCGCGCGCTGCTGGCGCTGCACGGGACGCGGCGTCAGGCCGCCGGGCCGCTGATTCGCGACCTCGGGTATTGGACCGACAACGGCGCGCATTACTACTACCACTACCGCCCCGCCCTCGGCTACGCCGGCACTTTACTGGCGGAGGTTCGCCAACTGCGCCGGCGGCGCATCCCGGTGCGCTACTTGCAGCTGGATAGCTGGTGGTATCCGAAGGACGCAATGAACTATGACGGCCGCTTGCTGCGGCCGAAGAACGCCGCCTACGCGGCGGCGGGGTGGAACATTTACGGCGGAACCTGGCTGTACCATGCGTCGCCGGTTTTGTTTCCCCACGGATTGGCGGCGTTCCAGCGGGCGCTAGGTCTGCCCCTGGCGGTGCATGGGCGTTGGATCAGCCAGCGCAGTCCCTATCACCGCCGCTATCGCATCGCCGGCATCGCCCCCGTGGACCCGGCGTATTGGCGCCATGTGGCGGCCTACCTGCGCCGCAGCGGGGTGATGACGTATGAGCAAGATTGGCTGAGCATCATTCGCCGCTACTCCGGCTTCGCCCGCCATCTGGGGCGGGGCGGCGCCTTCTTCGGCAACATGGCGCATGCCATGGCCCGCGACGGCCTGCGCATCCAGTACTGCATGCCCATGCCGTCGGAGCTTTTGGAGGCCAGCCGCTTCGGGAACGTCACCACCAGCCGCGTCAGCGACGATCATTTTGTCCGCGCTCGCTGGTGGTCGTTTCTGTTCACCTCGCGGCTCGCTTCCGCGCTGGGCGTCAAGCCCTGGGCCGACGTGACCAGCAGCCGCAGCGTGGACGCCATTCTGCTGCAAACGCTGTCGGGCGGCCCGGTCGGCTTTGGCGCCGCCATGGGCCGCGCGGACCGATCCGTCCTGATGCAGGCGGTCCGCGCCGACGGGCGGATCGTCCACCCCGCCACGACGCTGGTCCCGGTGGCCGCCGATTACCGGCATGCGGCGCTGGGCCTCGACCGTCCCGTCATGGGCCGTGCCTTCACCGGCGCCGGGGCAGCCAAAACCGCCTACGTTTTCGCCTTCGCCCACCACCGCGGAGAAGTCACCGGCCCGGTGCGCTTTACGGCGCGGGAGATCGGCTTGCATGGCGCCATCTACGTTTGGAACTACTTTGCCCACCGGGGAGACTGGCTGCCCGCCAGGCAAACCTTCCAAGCTCCTTTGGGGGCGAACCAGGCCGCCTACTACATCTGCGCGATGGCCGGCCCGTCGGGCATCGCATTCTTGGGCGACGAACGGCAATTCGTGGGCAACGGGCCGGCACGGATTGCCCGGCTGAGCCAGACACCGGCGGGAGTGAAGGCCACGGTCCTGTTGGCGAATGGGGAGAGCCAGGTCGAACTGCACGGCTATGCCCCATTCCGCCCGGCGGTTAGAGTCCGCGGCGGCGCCGCCGGTCCGGTGCGATGGTCCGCGCGCACCGGCGGATTCTGGTTCAAGGTCCGCACCCCGGCGGCGCCGGGTCGGCGGTTGCGGCGGGTGCGGGTCGCCCTGTCGCGGCGGCTCGCGCGGAGCGTAGGCCGATAACGCCGATTGTGGCATTGCTTGGCGCGGGCCCCAGCGCGGCTGCCCACCCCAACGCGCGCCGCTGCGCGTTGCGGGCCCCGGCTTTGGGGGACGCGCCGCGTCGCTGCAGGGCGGGCCGCAGCGGTTGCCAGCGCGCCTGCGGCGCCCGGGAATTTCGCGGCCTTTTCGCGCCCGCTTTGCTCCCCGAGCAAAAGGCGCGGCCCCCGCGAGCGGATGCGCCGTCGCAGCGACACCCGCGCCACAAACCGGCAACACGGAGCGGCGGCCTCTCCGCCGTTTCCGGGCGGGTTACGCCGTGGCGGCGCGCAGGAACAAGCGATGCAGGGCGAGGTCGGCGCCGAGTTCCGGATGGAACGTGGCGGCGAGGATCCTGCCCTGCCGCACCAGCACGGGCAGTCCGGATTCCGTCGCCAACACCTCCACCTTCGGTCCGATGTCGGCGATCTTGGGCGCACGGATAAACACCATCTCGAGCGGCCGGCCGGCGTCCGGCGTGCCGGGCGCCCATTCTCCCTGCCGAACCGAGCTGTCAATTTGGCGGCCGTAGGCGTTTCGCTCCACCGCGACGTCCAATGCGGCAAACGACCGCTGCGGCGGATTGCCCACCTGGCGGGCCAGCAGGATGACCCCGGCGCAGGTGGCGAAGACGGCCTGGCGTTGCAGCAACGAAGCCAATTCCCGCCAGAACGTTTCGTCTTCCAGGAACTTCAACATCGTGCTGCTCTCCCCGCCGGGAAGGATCACGCCGTCCAAACCGGCCAGATCGGCGGGCGAGCGCACGAAACGCCAATGGCCGGCGAACTCAGGCTGGGCGGCGCTGGGTGGCGGCGGAATTAGGCGGTCAGAATCGCGCTCCGCAGTCAGGCCCAACCGCGCCAATGCCCGGGCATGCGCCTCGTAATCGCCTTGGAGAGCCAGAATGCCGACGGTCAGAGACATGGTGGGTCAGGTTTGGCGGCGGCGGTTCCCGGAGCGCGCGACGAACGGGAGCGATGAACCGAAACCACCGGGCGCGGCGTCTGGGGCGGCCGCAGGGCCGCGATGCCGCCAAGTGCCTGGCCGGGCCGCAGCACGGCTGCGCCCCG
>JAKAUF010000103.1 GCA_021827785.1 Acidobacteriota bacterium
GGACTGGCGCTGGCCAACGCACTGCCCTAGCCGGCCGGGGTACGATGCCGCATGGCCGTCATTCGCGCCGAAGGCCTGTATAAGTTCTTCGGTTCCAAGCTGGCCGTCGCCAATTTGACGCTGGAAATCGCGCCGGGGGAAATTTTTGGCTTTTTGGGTCCCAACGGCGCGGGCAAAAGTACCTCGGTCAAGATGCTGCTGGGCCTGGCGCGGCCCAGCGGCGGCAGCGCCACGGTCCTCGGCCGGCCGCTCGGAGATGTCGCCTGCCGCGCTCGCATCGGCTTTCTGCCCGAGCATTTTCGCTTCTACGAATGGCTGACCGCGGCGGAGCTGTTGCGTTTTCACGGCCGCTTGGCCGGCTTGGACCGGCGCACGGCCCGCCAGCGCGCCGAGCATTGGCTGGATCGCGTCGGCCTGGCGGCGCAGGCCGGGCAGCGGCTGGGCCAATTTTCCAAGGGCATGCGCCAGCGATTGGGCTTGGCGCAGGCGCTGCTGCACGATCCCGAGTTGGTGTTCTTGGATGAGCCGACCTCCGGCTTGGATCCCGGCGGCCGCTGGCTGGTGCGGGAGATTCTGCGCGAGCAGCGCGCCCGCGGCGCGGCGGTGTTTCTCAATTCCCATTTGCTGGGCGAGGTCGAAAGCACCTGCGACCGCGTCGCCTTCTTGCGCGCGGGCGAAATCCGCGCCGTGCGCCCGCTGGTTCATGGCGCCTTAGCCTCCGCGCAAGGTGGCGTGCCCGTCGAGGTTCGCGCGGGCGGCTTGGGCCCCGAGTTGCTCGCCGGGCTGGCGCCCTGGGCCGAAGTCGTCGCCTGGGCGGGCGACCACCTCCGCCTCGAGGTCCGCCGCGAAGCCGACCTGCCCGCCGTGGCGCAATACCTGGTCGCCGGCGGCGCCGCGATTTTCGCCTTCACCCCGCGCCGCGCCACGCTGGAAGAAGCCTTCGCCGCCATCGTCGGCCGGGAGGCGGGGCTATGAAGCTGCTGCTGATCGCGGCCATTACCCTGCGCGAGGCGGCGCGGCGCAAGGTGCTGCTGGCGGCCGCGCTGCTCAGCGCCGGCTATCTGGCTCTGTTCGCCCTGGGCGTGGCCACGCAATTCCGCGGCCCTCATGCTCCCGCCGCGCTGATCCGCCAGGAGATCACCGCCTCGCTCCTGCAACTGGCGCTGTACGGCGTCTCGTTTTTGGCGGCGTTGCTGGCTATCGTCTCCTCCTTGGAAACGGTCGCCGGTGAAATCGGCAGCGGCGCCATCCAGGCGCTGGCCACGAAGCCCCTGCCGCGCTGGCAGCTGTTGCTGGGGAAATGGCTCGGCTTCGCGGCGCTGCTCGCCGGCTATGTCGCCGTCATGACCGCCGGCGTGACTCTTGTGCTGTGGCTGGGCCGCGGGTATGCCGCGCCCCATCTGTTCGCGGCGGCGGCGCTGATTTGGTCGGAGGCGTTGGTGCTGCTCACCCTGACGCTGTGGTTTGCCACCTTTAGTTCGCCGCTGGCCAGCGGCGTGGCGGCGCTCGGGCTGTACGGCTTGGCCTTTATCGGCGGCTGGGTGGAGCAGATCGGCGCGCTCACCGGCCATCCCGGCGCGGTGCGGGTCGGCATTGTCGCCAGCCTCATCTGTCCCAGCGAAGCGTTGTGGCGCCGCGCCAGCTACCTTTTGCGCTCCCCATTGCCCGGCGCCTCGCGCTTTACACCTTTCGGCGTGGCCTCCGCACCCAGCGGCGCAATGGTCGTGTACGCCGCAGTGTACCTGGCCGCGATCCTGGCGCTGGCGTTGCGCCATTTTTCTTGCCGCGATCTTTAGCCGCCGGGGCCATTCCGGCCGCGGCGGGCAACGGCGGCGGGCTTCCGCTCACTCCAACCCGGACGAACTTCCATTTCGTCCCGTCATGTCCGCCGCGTGCCGCTTCGCCCTTCGCGCCGCCATCCGGCTGGTGCTGTTGTCTCTGTTGTTTGCCGCCGCATTGTGGCCGCAAACCGCCGTCTGGACCTACCACGACAACAACGCCCGCACCGGCGCCAACACCACGGAAACCCAGCTCACGCCGGCCGACGTCAATGTCCAGGATTTCGGCCTGCTCCTGCGCGACCGGGTGGACGGCGACATCTTCGCGCAGCCGCTCTATTTGCCCAACGTTCATCTCCCCAACGGTCAGACCCGCAACCTGGTCTTCGTCGCCACGGAAAACGACAGCGTCTACGCCTTCGACGCGCAAGGCGCCAGCGACGGCCAAGGCGCGGCGCCGGTGTGGGTGGATCATTTCACCGATCCCAGCCAGGGCATCGTGACCCAGACCTCCGGCGAGGTGCACTGCAATGACCTCGTTCCCGCCATTGGCATCACCGGCACGCCGGTGATTGACACCTCCACCGGCACCTTGTACGTGGTGGCCGCCACCATGGAGAACGGCCAGCCGGTGCAGCGGCTGCATGCCCTTGATGTGGCCACCGGCGCGGAAAAATTCGGCGGCCCGGCGGAAATCTCGGCCACGGTGGCGGGTGATGGCGTGGGCTCGGCGGGCGGCCGCTTGAGCTTCGATCCCTTGCACGAGAACCAGCGGGCCGGCTTGCTCCTCAGCCGCGGCCTGGTCTATGTCGCCTGGGGCTCGCACTGCGACTACGAACCATTCCACGGCTGGCTGATGGCCTTCAACGCCGGCGACCTGCATCTGGAAAGCGCCTACGTCAGTACGCCCCAAGCGGAAGGGGGCGGCATGTGGGGCGGCGCGCCGGCGGCCGACGCCAGCGGCAACATTTATGTAGCCACCGGCAATTTGGGCATCTCCCCAAGCGCCGGCCAGATGGGCGAAAGCGTGTTGCGCATGGACGCCTCCGGCGGGCGGCTCGCCGCCGCCGATTTTTTCTCCCCCTGGAACGCCAGCGCGCTCTCCGCCATCAACGCCGACCTTTCCTCCCAAGGAACCGTGCTTCTGCCGGCATCGAGCGGGCAACCGGCGGGCGTGGTCATCGCCGGGGATAAAGCCGGCGATCTGTATGTCCTCAACCCCAACCACCTCGGCGGATATGTCGCCGGCTCCGGGCCCGACGACCAGATTATCCAGGAAATGTCCGGCGTCAGTTCCGGGGTTCTGGGCACGCCGGCCTACTGGAATGGCGGTCTCTATTTGGTTGGGACCGGCGACAAGACCACGTTGGGCAATCCGCTGCAAGCCTTCGCCGTCAATGACGACCGCCTAGGCTCGGCGCCGGTAGCCGAGGCCAGCACCTGGTTCCGATTTCCCGTCGGTGTTCCGGTGGTTTCCGCCAACGGCGATAACGATGGCATCGTGTGGCTGCTGGAGGAAAGCGCCTGGGCCAGCGGCGGACCGGAGGTGCTGCACGCCTTCGATGCTCAAACCTTGCATGAGCTGTACAACAGCGGCCAGGATGCCCGCCGCGATCAGGCCGGCGCGGCGGTGAAGTTCGGGGCCCCGGCCATCGCCGACGGCGAGGTCTTTGTTCCCGCCAGCGGCGAATTGGACATTTATGGATTGTTGGGCGGCCAATTCGATTTCACCGCAGCGGCCCAGGCCGGCACGATTGCCCTGGGTCAGCCGGCTACCATCCGTATCCAAACGACCGGTTAC
>JAKAUF010000067.1 GCA_021827785.1 Acidobacteriota bacterium
GGCGGGGGTGGGCGACCGATGCCGCGCGGACGCCCAGGCTTGGGGAGCTTGCCCCAGGCCTGCGCGGTTTCACCCGGCGTTTCCCCTGCCCGTTAGGGGGGTACCGCTGCCCCGGCAAAGGTTCCGGGCGGGAGCACGCGAGGTTATTGGAAGACGATGAAAGGCGCTCGCAGATCTGGATTATGTTCCACTTTGCGGCCCCAGGCTCCCCGAGCCACCGGATATGGCGTCGAACCTGTTGGCGGTTGGTTTGCAAGGCCCAGTGGCGAGAGAGAGCGGCAGGGAGGCGGAGATGACATCTTCGGTCAGTCCACGGGTGGCGATTCGAAACATTCTGGTGCTCACGGATTTCTCACCGGCTTCGGATGAGGCGCTGCGCTGCGCGGCAGCTTGGGCCCGCGGCTTCGGCGCCGCGGTGCACGTGGTTCATTTCCTGCGCCCGAGCACGTTGATGCTGGCGGGGGACGCGTACGTGGATTTGTCGGCACAGGCGCAGGAAGAGGGCCGGGTGAAGCTAGCAAAAATCGCCGCTTCGCCGGAGCTGGAGGGAATCGCGCATGCGACGGAGATGGATTATGGCGAGATTCTGGACGACTTGCCGGCAATCGTCACGCGCAACCATGTGGACTTGATCGTGCTGGCGAGCGCGGGGCGGCGCGGGCTGAACAAGATGCTGCTGGGATCCACCGCGGAAAAGGTGTTCCGCACGGTACGCCAGCCGGTGCTGATGCTGGGCCCGGGCGTCACCACGCCACCCAGCGCGGAACCGCGGACGATCCTGTTCGCCACCGACTTCGGCGAGGCGGCGGAGCACGCCAGCAGCTACGCGTTTTATCTGGCGCAGTGGACGCAGGCGCGGCTGGTGCTGCTGCACGTGATGCCGGCCGCGGGTGCGCACGCGCCCGGCTTGAGTGACGTGAATCTGGCGGAAGGCCGCCTGCGGGCATTGATTCCGCCCGGGGCGGAAAGCTGGTGCCAGGTCGAGGTGGCGGTGCGTTCCGGAAAGCCGGCCGAGCAAATCCGGGAGGCAACGCGGTTGTATGCGCCCGACCTGATCGTTCTCGGCGCACGGCGTGGTCCCAAGGTTTCGCTATATACCGGCTGGGCCACCGCCTATGACTTGATGTCGGAATCGCCCTGCCCGGTGCTGACCGTGCGCTAGCGGAGCGGCGGCAGGACGCTGGGGTGGGGTAGACTGGAACGACGGCGCGCCGCCCGGCGCGCCGCGCGGAAACTTCGCGACTGTGCGGCCGGTTGGGCGCAGCTCATCCGGACGTTCCGTACAATAGAAGCACCGGGGCCAGGTAGCTCAGTCGGTAGAGCAGCGGACTGAAAATCCGCGTGTCGGCGGTTCGATTCCGTCCCTGGCCACCATCCGCGCACTCGTTGCGTTGCACAGCTTGGGTTGTCCCATGCCGCGGCGGCTGCCAACTTTCTACTGGACCCATGGCGGCGGGCCATGGCCCTACATGACGGGGCCGTTCCGCCGAAGTTTCGCGCGTTTAGAGGCGGCGCTGCGGGAGTTGCCGCGACAGCTCGGCGATTCGCCGCGAGCGATCTTGGCGGTATCGGGCCATTGGGTGGCGCCGGATTTCGCCATTATGTCCAGCCCGCGGCCGGGGATGGTCTATGACTTCAGCGGCTTCCCCGAGGAGTTGTACCGCATCCAGTATCCGGCGCCCGGCTCCCCGGAACTGGCGCGGCGGATCCACGGGCTCGTCCAAGCGGCAGGTCTGGACAGCCATCTCGACCCGCAGCGGGGCTTTGACCATGGAACTTATGCGCTGTTGGCGGTTGCCTTTCCCCAGGCGAACATACCGGTGGTCCAGGTGTCGCTGCGCGCAGACTACGATTCCGAAGCGCACCTCCGCCTGGGCCGGGCATTGGCGCCGCTCCGCGAACAGGGCGTGCTGATTTTGGGCAGCGGCAGCAGCTACCACAATCTCCGTGCCATGCTCTCGGCGGGGCCAGATCCGCAAGTACGGTCAGATTCCGCGGAGTTTGATGCTTGGCTGCAGGAGACGCTGGCGGCGGCGCCGGCCGAGCGCAGCCGGCGCTTGCGCGATTGGGAGCGGGCGCCGCATGCCCGGCAGGTTCACCCGGACGAAGACCATTTGCTGCCGCTGCATGTGGCGGTGGGGGCCGCGGAACAGGAGCCGGCGGAATTGGTTTACAGTCAAGCCGATTTCTTCGGCGGCATCCATGTCTCGAGCTACCGCTTCGGCGGACCGGACTAGCGGACGCGTCCGCGGAGCATCTTCAACTTCTGGCTAACGCGGGCGCCGGCCCGACCCGGTGCGAGTGCCGTGCGGACGGCCGCTCGCTAGTTCAACGCGCCGCCGTCTGGCGCCCCGCGCCCGCGGAGGCGCTCTGGAACAGCCGGGGCAGAAGCTGGCCTAGGTACATGCGCCAGACGGCCCACTGATGATGGCCCCAGCTCAGCTCCCAATGGACATTCGGCACGCCGTAGCCAACCAGGCTATGGGCCAACTTCTCGTTGGAGCGCGCCAAGCCGTCCTGGCGGCCGACCGAAAGCCATAACAGTTGCAGGTTGCGGCTGGTTTTTTCCGGCTCACGCGCGGCGGCCATGGCGCCGGAACCGGGAAGATAGGCGCTGAAGCCGGCGACGTAGCCGAACAGATCGCGGCGGGTGAGGCCCAGGTGCAAGGCCTGGCCGCCGCCCATGGACAGGCCGGCGATGGCGCGGTCATTGACCCCGGTGAGCACGGGGTAATGCGCCTGGACCCAGGGAATAATATCGCCGGTCATCTCGGCGGATTCCCGGGCCAAGTTCTTCTTGAACCACGAACTCGGCGGCACGCCGAACGGGCGCAGGGGATCGGGCAGGGTTTGGCCCAAGGGCATCACGATGATCATCGGCTTGGCGCCCTGGGCAATGGCGTTGTCCGCGATGAAGTTGGCGCGACCGTCGTTGACCCAGGCGGTTTGCAGGTCGCCGTAGCCGTGGAGCAGATAGAGGACGGGATAGCGGGTCTTGCCGCTGGGATCGTAATGCGGCGGGGTGTAGACGTCCACGGGCTGCTCCTCGCCGAGGACGTGGGAGAAGAAGTAGCGCTGCGTGACGGCGCCGTGGGGAACGTTGCGCTGGTCGTAATCCATGACGCGCTTGCCGGGAACCTCGACCAGGCTGGCGTTGCCCCAAATGCTGCTGCGCTTCACCCAGGGATTGCGCGGATCCACGACGGAAACGCCGTCAACAATGAAGTTGTATTGATAGATCTCCGGAAACACCGGCCCGACGGTGACGGTCCACAGGCCGAAGCTGTTGCGCTTCATCGGCGTGGGTTTGTTCTGGCGGCGGCCGCGACGGACCCACTCGCCGCTGACGGCCACGGTCTTGGCGGTCGGAGCAAAAAGGCGGAAGGTGATGGTGCGATTGGGGTTGACCTGGGGCTCCCGCGCCAATGGCGCCGGGGCGGGCGTTTTGGGCGCTGGCGCCGCGACCGCTGCGGTCGGAATCAGGAGCAGCGCGAACATTAGCGCCAGCATTGCCATCATCGGCGCCGCCGCCGCCGCCCAGGATGCCGGCCGTACCGCTGCCCGGCGCCTCCGCGCCGCCCTCGCCGTTCCCACCTCCGCCATTGCGGCCTTCGCCATTTCCACCTCCGCCATTTCCGCCTCCTGAAGGTCAGTCAAATCCGCGCCAGAATACCACTGCGCCGCAGCCAGTTGCACCCGCCCCAATGGCCGCATATGATCCGAGTCAGTATCCGTTGGTGTGATGGCCTTGCGATAGTCACCCAGGGCCCGGTGGTTCCCGTCCACTACCATGAAACGAAAACTTTCCCGTTCGTGCCCCTGGCGCCAATGGCAGCGGTGTTTGCGGCCGACGGCGCTGGCGGCGGTGCTGGCGCTTCTGCCGCTGCTGGCGCATGCGCAGACCGATGAGATTCAGGTCTATGACGCCAGCATTGCGCCGCAGGGCGTATTCAATCTCACCTTTCACAGCAACTACACGCCGGACGGTTTGCAGACAGCGGCGTTTCCCGGCGGAATCGTTCCCAACCATTCGCTGAATGGCGGATTTGAATGGGCCTATGGATATAAGCCCTGGCTGGAGCTGGGCCTGTATCTGCCGCTGTACAGCATTTCGACCAATGAAGACGCCACCATCAACGGCGGCAAGATTCGGCTGCTGTTCGTCAGCCCACACGCGGACCGGCGGAAGTTTTTCTACGGCATGAACTTCGAGTTCAGCCTCAACGCCCTGCACTGGGATCCGCGGCGCTTCACCTCGGAGATCCGGCCGATCGTCGGGGTACACCTGGGACGCTGGGATTTGATTTACAACCCGATCTTGGACAACAACTTCGCGGGAGGCTTCGCGGCTTTGGACTTTGCCCCGTGCGGACGCATCGCCTATCATCTGTCGCGCAAGTGGGCGGCGGCGGCGGAAGAATACGACGACTTTGGACCGCTGAACGCGATTCGCCCCGGAGGCCAGCAGTTCCATGAGGTATGGGCGGTGGGAGATTACTACGGGAAGATCTTCGACGTCGAGTTCGGCGTGGGAGCGGGGCTGACGGCGGCCAGCGATCCGGTGACGCTGAAGTTCATGGTGTCCCGCAATCTGTAGGGGCGCCGCGGTCCATTCTTCGGCTACGATCCCAGCCCCCAGGAGCGGGGGATACCGCCGGCGACGGCATGCGGGCTGGCGACGATAGAATTGGCGGTATGCCCCGCGCGGCGGACTGGTCCGCCGAACCCACCGTCGCAACGCAAGCCCACCAGCCGCCAGCGGGGTTCGGCTGGCGACGGGGCGTTTGCGTCTTGGCCCTGGTCGGTCTGGCGTTCGCGGCAGCGTTGGCGACCGGCCGCATGGCCGAAGGACTGGAGCAGTTGGCGCTGGCGGGGCTGTCCTTGGCGCTGTTGTTGGGAGCCGTCGCGGTGGCGCTGCCGCCGGTGGTGCGCAGTTGGCAACGCAACTGGCGACGGCGCGGCGAGGGAGGCTGGGGCACGCAGGTGCGGGTGACGGCGGCGGGCCTGCCGTTTTTGGCGGCGCTGCTGATTTTGGTGGCGGCGGCAGTCAATTCAGGCAATAACCTGATTTATCTGGTGGTAGCGGCGCTGCTGGGAGCGCTGGTGACGTCGGGGATTTTTTCCACCGCGAATTTAGGTGGGATCACGCTGGACCTGGAATGGCCGGAGCACGCGTTCGCGCGGCGGCCGGCGCCGGTACGGCTACGGTTAGGGAACCAGAAGCGGCTGCTGCCCAGCTACTCCCTGCGCTTGACCGCCCGCAGCATCGCGGTGGACGGGACGGCGGGAAACGGCAAGCGCGGGAGGCAGACTGGGATGATGGCGGCGGGCATGCAGGCCGCGTATTTTCCCTATGTGCCGGCGCGCCGCCATGCGGTGGCGACCAGCGAAATCACGTTCCCGCGCCGCGGGCGGTATTCGACGGCGGCGTTTTCGCTGTCCACGCGCTTTCCCTTTGGCTTGATCGAAAAGCGGCGCCGGTTTCGCCCGCTCGCGGACGAGGGCCCCGGCTCGTCGTTGGTGGTGTATCCGGCGATCGAGGCCGCATCCGAGCCGTTTGCGGCATGGGCGGCGGAGGGGCCCAGACAGGCAACGCCGCAGCCCGGCGCGGGGGAGGAGCTCTACCGCCTGCGGCCCCATACGGCCGGGGACAGCCTGCGGCTGGTGCATTGGAAGGCCAGCGCCAAGATGGGCGAGTTGCGCGTTCGGGAGTTGAGCCGCGACCAGGATCGCCGGCTGCGGGTGCTGGTAGCGCTGGCCCCAGGGGGCGCGAGCGGCGAGCAAATGGAACGGGCGATCGAGCTCTGCGCCTCGCTGATCTGGGCGGTGGCGGCGGCGGGCGATTGGATCGAGTTTGTCGGCGCCAACGCCGCGCCGGAGTTTGGCGAGGGCGAAGCCGGAGGATTGCCGGCGGGAACGGCTTGGATGCCGCCACCAATGCCCGGCGCCGACGCGCTGCACCCCATCCTGCGGTATTTGGCGTTGCTGGACCTGGCCGGCCCGCTGGCACCGCTGCCGCCGAGCTGGCAGGCGGGGCCGGGAGAGCGTTGGTTTTTGGGCAACCGCGGGCAAACGGCCGCGCTACCGCGGGGGGCGGTGGCATGCATTGCCGCGGCGCTGTGAGGCGACCAGCAAACGCGCCCAGGGCGGAACGGATCACATCGCCGCGGCGGGCCGGAGCAGCAAGCGAGGTGAATGCGCGCGCCCGGAGCGAACGGGCGAGCGCGCCACCCCGCGTTCGGCTTCCCCTAGGCGCCGGAACGGAAATCGTTGCGCGGGCGCCTGACGCTCTTTAGCGCGCCGGCGCGACGTGGCGGAGCAAAAAAGCCTCCACGCGGCGGTACGCATCCACTTGGTTCTCCCGGCGGGCAAAGCCGTGGCCTTCATCTTCGTAAACCTTCAGCTCCGCCACGCCGCCGCGCGCCTGAATGGCGGCGGCGAACTGCTCGGCCTCGCTCTTGGGGCAGCGGGGATCGCGGCCGCCGGCCAGCAAGAGAACCGGCGCCCGGATCTGGTCCAAATGGAACATCGGCGAGCGATCCTCGAACAGAGTGCGATTTTCTTCCGGATCGCCCATGGTGGCGAGGTCGTACTGCCGGAGCAAGGGATCTTCGTTGGCGATTTCCGTGAACCAATTGACGAAGGGAACGATGGCCACCCCGGCGGCCCAGCGCCCGGGATGGCGCGCCAAGGCCATGGCGGTGAGATACCCACCGTAGCTGCCGCCCATGACGATCATCTTTTGGGGATGCGCATAACCGGAGGCGAGGAGCCAATCGGCCGCGGCGAGCACATCGTCGAGATCGCCGCCGCCGAGGTCGCGGAAATTAGCGTCGTGAAACGCCTGGCCGTAGCCGGTGGAACCGCGATAATTGGGAGCGATGACCACGTATCGGCGATTCGCCAGGAGCTGGACGGCGCGGTTGAAAGCATTCATCGCCTGCGAGGCCGGGCCTCCGTGGATGTACACCACCGCAGGATGGGAGCCGTCACGGGGAAGGGCGTGCGGAACGTACACCCAGGCGGAGAGCTGGAATTTGCCATCGCGGGAGGGCAGATGGGCCAGCGTGGGAGGCACCATGTCCTCGGCGCGCAAGCCCGCAACCAGGGATTGGGTCAGGGGAAAGCAGGCGCCGTCGGCGAGCGCGTACAGCCAAATGTCGTTGGGACCGTCGGGGCCGTTGTGGGAGAACAAGAGGCGGCCGCCGGTGGCGTCGAAGCAACGTGCGGAGCCTTCGAGGGAATTGACGCCGCGGGGGAGGGTCAGTTCCTTGGCTCGGCCAGACTGGCGGTCATGGAGGAAGATGGCGGATTCGCCATCCACGTTGGCCGTATAGGCAAGCCAACGGCGATCCGGCGAAAACCCTCCGGCGGACACTTCCCAGCGATCCTGGGTGATCCAGCGAATGCCGGTGGCGGCGTCGGTGGCGTCGACCGCCAGCAAGGCGGCGTTATCGAAGCCGTTGCCGGCGTTGGAGGTGATCAGCAGGCGGTCGCCCTCCGGCGCCCAGTCGGCGCCGAAAAAGAGCCGCTCTCCGTCATGGGCGGTGAGCTTGCGCGCCTCGCCCCCGGCAAGCTCGGCGATGAAGATGTCGCTGTCCTTGCCGGCGGCGTGCTCGCGGGTATAGGCGATGGCGGCGCCGTCGGGTGACCAGACGGGAGCGTAACAGCCGTATTGCGGTGGCGTATCGGCGGTGATCGCACGGCTCTCCCGCCGGTCGAGGTCCAGGACGCGAATCTCGAAGCTCGAGCCGAGGCGCGGCTTGGCGATATAGGCAAGGCGGCGGCCATCGGGAGACCAGACGGGGCTTTGCTCGGAGACTTCGGGAGTGTTGGTGAGATTGACTACCTCGCCGGTGCGGGGAGAGACCAGGAACAGATCCCACTGCTCATCCCCGTCGGTATCGGAGATGAAGGCGATCCAGCGGCCATCGGGCGACCAGGCGGGACTGGCTTGGCGCTGGTCGCTGATGGTCAACTGGAGCGGCCAGCCGGGCCGGGCAGTGGCTTCGGGCTGGGCCTCATGCACCGGCGCCAGCCAAAGATTTTGCCGGCCACTCAGGTTCGCCGTAAAAACCAGTTGGCGGCCATCGGGGGAGAGGTCCGAGGCGCCGATGATGCGGGTGTAAAACAGCGCTTCAATGGACAACCGCGGGGCGGGCGGGCGCTCCGGGCTATGGAGCTGGCGGGCATCGGTGATGGCGCGGAAGCGGAGAGCGTCCATAGTCCCAGGCTAACCTGCGTCGGGCGCCGGGTCCGTGGGCCGGGGATGGCCCCTGCGTGCACGCCGACGCGGCCGGCCCCCAGGGCGGCCTCGCGGTTCCCTGCCCCATAATGCTGATTCAGCATTTGCTTTGCCGATGGCGCCGCCAGGTTATGCCACATTAGCGCTGCCGGTCCCGCTGGACCGCGCGTTCACCTACGCCATTCCGCCCGGAATGACGGTAGCGCCGGGAATGCGCGTGCTTGCGCCCTGGGGCCGGCGCCGGCTGGTGGGGGTTGTATTGGAGCTGCTGGACGAGCCGCCGGAGGAAGCGCGCGGCAGCCGGGAGGGCATCCGGGCGCTGGAACTGGCGCTGGATGCCGAGCCGGTTTTAGACGCCACTCTGCTGGCGCTGGCGCGGTGGACGGCGCGGTATTATCAAGCGCCGCTAGGCGAGGCGTTGCGGTGCGCACTGCCGCCGGCGGCGGACCTGCGGGAGGATCGCTGGCTGCGGGTGACGGCGGCGGGCAAGGAACACGCGCGGCGTGGGACATCCGCGGCGCCGTTGCTCGCCGAGACCCGAAACGAGGTGGAGGCGCCGCTGCTGGCGGCGGCGGAGGCGGACGGCGCCTTGGGCCGGTTGCTGCGGAGGTTTGGCCCGGCGGCGGTGCGCAACGCGCTGGCGCGCGGCTGGCTAACCGTGGACACCGCCTATCGGGCCGAGCCGCAGCGTTTGGCGGAGCCGACGCGGCGCGCCTATCGCCTGGCGAGCGGGCCGCCCCAGGGCGAACGGCCCCGGCGGCCCTCGCCGCAGCAACAGGCGGTATTGGACCATCTGGCGGCCGCGGGCGGGGAGCTTGCGGCGGCGGATTTGGCCCCGCTGGTCTCCGCCTCGGCGCTGGCGACGCTGCGGCGGCACGGACGCATCGCAATGGTCGAGGTTCCGGCGCCGCCGCCCTCGCCGGAGTGGCGGCCCCGGCCGCGAGTCGCAAAACTGAACGCCGAGCAAGCGGCGGCGCTGGCGGCGATCACCGCGGCTCTGCCCTCCGCGGCGGGCGGCGGGAGCGGCAGCGAGGGCGCAAGGAGCCGGAGGGCAGTGCCCGCGCCGCCGGTGATGTTGCTGCATGGCGTGACCGGAAGCGGCAAAACGGCGGTGTATTTGGAAGCCATCGAAGCCGCCTTGGCGCGCGGGTGGAACGCGCTGCTGCTGCTGCCCGAGATCGGCCTTACGCCGGCGGTGTTCGCTGATTTCGCCGACGCCTTTCCGGAGCAAGTGCTGATCTTTCATTCGGGATTGACCGCGCAGGAACGGGCGCGGCATTGGCACCGCGCGCAGCGGGGCGAAGCGCGCGTGGTGATCGGCACGCGCTCGGCGATCTTCGCGCCGCTGCCGCGGCTGGGACTGATCATCGTGGATGAGGAGCATGATGCGGCGTACAAGCAGCAGGAGTCGCCGCGTTATCACGCCCGGGACTTGGCCGTGCTGCGCGGCAAGCTGGCGGGAGCGGTGGTGGTGCTGGGTTCAGCGACGCCGTCGCTGGAAAGCTACCGTCATGCGGAGGAGGGCAAGTACCGCAAGCTGGAGCTGCGGCGGCGGGTGGAGCAGCGGCCGCTGCCGGCGATGCGGCCGGTGGACATGCGGCAGGAGTTCCGCGATCGCGCGGCGGCGGGCGGCGGGCGCCGCGGGTCGCCCGAGATCGTGATCTCCAGCGCTTTGGCGGCGGCCATTGAGGACCGCCTGCGGCGCCGGGAGCAAGCGATCATCCTGATCAATCGCCGGGGCTACGCGCCGGTGGTGATGTGCCGCGCCTGCGGGCAGCCGGCCGGCTGCCGCGACTGCTCCCTTTCCCTGACCTATCACAAACGAGGCCACCGCCTGCTTTGCCACGTTTGCGGCTTTGCCTGCGAAGTGCCGGACCGCTGCCCCAGTTGCGGCAGTGAGCATTTGTACTTTTTCGGAGCCGGCAGCCAGAAGATCGAGGAGGCGCTGGCGAGCCTGTTTCCCAGCGCGCGCATCGCCCGGCTGGACCGCGATACGGTGCAGGGGCGGCGGCACTTTTCCCGCGTGCTCGCGGCCTTTCGGGCGGGACAGTACGACATTTTGGCGGGCACGCAGATGATCGCCAAGGGCCATGACGTGCCGGGCGTGACGCTCGTGGGGGTGATTTCGGCCGACGCCGGCCTGGCGATCCCGGAGTTCCGGGCGGCGGAACGGACGTTTCAGCTGCTGACCCAAGTAGCGGGGCGGGCGGGACGCGGCGAACTGCCGGGAGAAGTGATCGTGCAGCTGTTGCACCCCGAGCACTACGCCGTGGAAGCGGCGCTGAACGCCGACTATGCGGCATTTTTCGCCCGCGAGTCGCGATTCCGGCGGCTGCTGTTCTACCCTCCGTTTGCCGCTCTGGCCAGCGTCCGCATCCGCCATCGGGATTATGACCGGGCGCTGGCGTGGACCAGCGAGACGGGGCGGTTCTTGCAACGGTGCTTGGAGCGCGAAGCCGGCATCCGGTTGATCGGCCCGGCGCCGGCGCCGATTGCACGGCTGAAGGCGGAACACCGGTTTCAGTTCTTGCTGAAAAGCGCGCGGCGCAGCCCGCTGGCGGGGTTACTGGCGGCGCTGCGCGGCTACGCCGCCGGCCGTTTTCCGGCTACCGCGCTCACAGTGGACGTGGATCCATTGAACTTGGCGTAATGCCCGGAGCCGGGGCCCGGCGTCAACATGCCGGCTCGCACCCCTCCCGGACGCCCGCAACCGTGCGCGCCAGCACGCTGGCGGCGAGATCGGCTTCCGCCGCCGCGAGGGCCGAGTACAATCATTTGTCATCCTTCCGACCCACACCATGATCCTCAAGCCCCTGCGCCTCGTCTTGCCGCTCCTCATCGTTTCCATCGCCGCCGCACAGCTTCCGCTGACGCCGTACCCGCGCCAATTGACCCGGGAAACGGGCCAGTTGCAGCTGCGGCGCAAAATCTCCATCGGCGCCGGGCGCAGCGCCGCCGACCAATTCGCGGCGGGCGAGTTAGCGCGCGACTTGGCGCGTTTCGACGGCATTCGGGCGCGGGTGAAGAACAACCATTCCGGCCGGGTGGTGCTGCTGCGCCTGGGCACGTCGCGGGCGCGCAAGGCGTTGCGCCGGGACGGCGTGCAATTTCCCGCGGCGGCGCGCGCCCAAGGCTACGTCCTGCTGGTCACCCACCGGCGGGCGACGGTGATCGGCGCCAACGCCGCGGGCGTCTTCTACGGCGTGCAGACGCTGCGCCAGTTGTTCCATCCCAGCGCGTTCGGCAAGACCCGCGCCGTGGCTCCGGCGGTGCGGATCGTGGACTGGCCGGCGTTTCCGCATCGCGGCGTGAGCATGGACATCAGCCGCGGGCCGATCCCCACCGAGCGGGCGATCGAGCAGCAGATCCGGATCCTGTCGGCGTACAAGGTCAACCTGTACTCGCTGTATTTCGAAAACACATTCTATTACCCGAACCTGCCTTTGGTGAGCGTCTGGCACGGCGCGATCACGCCCAACGAGGCGCGCGCCATCGTCGCCTACGCCAAGGCTTATCACGTGACCGTGGTGCCGGAGCAGGAGTCCTTCGGGCACCTGCAATTGGCGCTGCAATACGAGAAGTTCCAGAACCTGGATGAGCTGCCCTATGGCGCGGTGCTGTCGCCGGCCGCGCCCGGCTCCCTGCCCTTGATCGGCAAGATGTTCGCGGAACTGGCCAACGTCTTCCCGTCTCCGTACCTGCATATTGGGGCGGATGAAACCTTTCAGCTGGGCCAAGGGCGGTCCAAGCCGATGGCGGAGAAGCTCGGCGTGGGGCAGGTCTATATCAATTACATCCGCGCGATTGACACGCTGTTGCGGCCCTACCACCGCAAGGTGTTGTTTTGGGGCGATATCGCGGTCAAGCATCCTGAGTTGCTGAACCAGTTGCCGCACGACATGATCGCGATTCCGTGGGTCTATGGGCCGCTGCCGTCCTACGACCGGTTCATCCGGCCCTTCCGCAGCGTGGGATTGGAAACCTGGGTGGCGCCGGGCGTCAGCAATTGGAGCCGGATTTATCCCAACGACAACGAAGCCTTGCCGAACATCAAGGTCTTCGACGCCGATGGGCTGCGGTTGGGCTCGACCGGCGTGCTGAACACGGTGTGGATGGACGACGGCGAGAGCCTGATCAATTACTGCTGGTACGAGTTGGTCTATGGCGCCGCCGACAGCTGGCAGCCGAGCATCAACGACCAGCAGTTCGCCGATGCCTGGGATTGGGCGTTCTACCGCGCATCGGGACACAACTTCGCCCAGGATCAGGCGACGATGGCCGAAATTCACAAGATCCTGAGCCAGGCCACGGGCAGCGATGGAGAGGATTGGACGACCTGGCTGCGGCCGTTCTCGGCGCAAGGACAGCGCTATTACCAGAAGGCGGCGCCGGCGGCGCATGCGGTCCGCTTGCTGGCGGAGCACGTCATCGTCAACCTGGACCAGCAGCGCCACTTGGCCCTCAGCCATCGCGGCATGCTGGACTATATGGCGTTCGCGGCGCGGCGCTTCGATTATCTCGGGCAGAAGGCGATTTACAGCCAATACATCCCGCAGCTCTACCGCCAGGCGCGGCAAACCGAGGGCAAGGATCCCGGGCAGGTTTACGGCATTTTGGGGCGCATCAACGGCGTGGACGGCTATTTGCAAAATCTGCGCAACCACGACGCGGCGCTGATGCGGCGCTATCAGCAGCTTTGGCTGCGGGAAAACAATCATCACGGACTGGACAACATCCTGATCCGGTACCAGGACGAGTTGCAGCTGTGGCACTCGCTGTCCTACCGCTTCGGCTTGATGGAGGGCCAGTTCCGCCGCACGCACCAACTGCCGCCGTTCCTGGGGAAACGATCCCCGGCGCCAGCGGCGCCGGCCATGTAACCGGCCGGCGCGGCGTGGCATTCCCGCGCAACGGCCGGCGGCAGCCGCCGAACACCGTGGCGCCGCCGGGCGCCGGGGCCAGGCGTTGGGAAAGTGGGAACTCGGCCCAGCCGGCGGCGGTTCTGTCACAATCAACGGATGGGCTCACCTCTATTCCGCCCTCCGGTCTGGTGGGTGTTGGTTATCGGTTGCATCCTGGCGCTCCCCGTGGCGGGGATCGCCGGCGTGGGGCCGTCCCCGTCCACCGCCGCGCCCATCGTGGCGCCGGAACTGGGAAACCCCCACGCACGCGTCCGGGTGGTGATTTTCGAGGATCTCGAGTGCCCCGATTGTGCCCATTGGCGGAAGCTGATGAACAATGGGATCTTCGCCGAATACCGCCACACCGTGCGGTTCGAGTTTCGCGATTACCCGCTCTCGATGCATCCCTGGGCGTACAATGCCGCGCTGTTGGCGCGCTTCTTCGCCACCAAGAGCCCCAAGCTGTACTTCGCCTGGCAAAACTTTTGCTTCAGCCATCAGGACCAGATCACGGCCACCAACCTGCTGCGCTACGCCGTCGCCATGGGCCAAGCAGCCGGCATACCGAGTGTGCAAGTGGAAGGCGCGTTCAGCGATCCCGCGCTGTTCGCGGCCATCCGGCGGGATCAACTTCAAGGCGAGCGCTGGGGCATCAAGCATACGCCGACCATTTTGGTGGGCCGCAACCGGCCCGGCATGGATCGCGACGGCTCGCTGGACGTGCATGGTTTGGCGGAAGCCACGACCCCGGCGCAATTGCGGCAGATGATCGCCGATCTTGAACAGAAATAATGCGCGACACCGCGCCCGGTGCGTCCGTGCCAGACCAAACCAGCCTTCTGTTTCCTCCCGAGCGCCGCGTCTGGACGGTCACGGGGCTGGCGGCGGAATTGAAGAAGAAGTTGGAGCGGGATTTTTTCGACGTTTGGGTCGAGGGCGAAATCTCCAACCTGAACCACGCCCCTTCCGGGCATTACTACCTCACGCTGAAGGATGCCGGAGCGCAGCTCCGCGGCGTCCTGTTCGCCCGGGCGGCGCGAATGCTGAAGCTGCGGCCGCAGAACGGCATGCAGGTGCTGGCGCGGGGCAAAATCAGCCTGTACGAAACCCGCGGCGAGCTACAGATTTATTTGGAGCACCTGGAACCGCGCGGGGCGGGCGGCTTGCAGGCGGCGTTCGAGGAACTGAAGAAGCGCTTGCAAGAGGAAGGGCTGTTTGATCCCGCGCGGAAGCGGCCGCTGCCGTTGCTGCCGCGCCGGGTCGGCATCGTAACCTCTCCGCGCGGAGCGGCGATCGCGGACATGGTTCGCATCCTCCGCCGCCGCTATCCCAATATCGGCATCCTCCTGGCGCCGGCGCAGGTGCAAGGCGAAGCCGCGGCCGGCGAAATCGCCGCCGCCATCGCCTATCTCGGCGCCGCGCCAGCCGCGCATCGCGTGGACGTGATCATCGCCGGCCGCGGCGGCGGGTCCATCGAGGATCTTTGGGCGTTCAATGAGGAGCGCGTCGCGCGCGCCATCGCCGCCTGTCCGGTGCCGCTCATCTCGGCCGTGGGGCATGAAACCGACTTCACGATCGCCGATTTCGCCGCCGATCTGCGCGCCGCGACCCCGAGCGCCGCCGCGGAAATGGTCATTCGCCCCAAAGCCGACTTCCTCGCCGAGGCGGCGGAGCGGGAGCGGCGGCTGGAGCAGGCGCTGCGTTTTCGCCTGACGCGGCAACGCCAAGCCGTGCTGGAGCTGGCCCGGCACGGAGCGTTCGCGGGCGTGCGGCATGCGGTGTTGCGGCGGGCGCAATGCAACGATGAGCTGGCGTTCCGCCTGACCCAGGCCGTGCGCGCGCGGCAAGCCGATCGCCGCCGGCGCTGGCAGGCGCTGTCCGCCGCCATCCGGGCGCAAGAAGCCCGCCACCGCGTCGCCGCCTGGCGCCAGGATCTGCAGCGCCGCCAAGAGCGTTTGATCGAATCCTTGCGCCGGCGTCTGCTGGCGGCGCGGCGGCGCAGTGAAGCATTGCAGCGCATCGTCGAGGAACGGAATCCCCTCGCGATCTTGCAGCGCGGCTATGCGCTGGTCTATGACGAACAGCGGCATTTGGTGACCCAGCCGGGGCAGCTCCACCCCGGCGATCCCCTGCGGCTGCGCTTGTCGGCGGGCTGGGCCCATGCCCGCGCGGAGGCGGCGCCGGAGGGCGATGGCGAATAAACCGGCGGCGCGGCCTCGCCCCTATCCTCGCCAGCCCGGCTCCCGCTGCCCGCGCACGGCGGCGCTGCGGAGCGGTTGGCGCCGGCGGATGCCCGGGCTCCCCTACGTGGCTCTGTTGGTGCTGCTCGCCGCGCCGACGGCCTGGGCGCAAGGCTTGGGAATAGACCGCTGGTTCGCGGGCGTGGAGGCCGTGCATGATCATGTCACCTTCGCCTTCCACCAGCCGGCCCTGAACGACCCCTATCCGCATTTGGTGCGGGAAGGCTACGCTTTCGACGGCGCGGATCTGGTGCTGGGGCTGCGCTGGCATTGGAACCACGGCCATTGGGTCACACGGCTGCGCGTAACCCCCGTGGCGCGCTCCCATTGGGCCTACGACGAGGACACCAACTTTCAGCCCGGGGATCAGTTCACCCATGGCGACGAGGGCTACGCTCGGAGCCGGACCTTCGGTGTCTCGCAGCAATTTCCGGCGTGGCACGTCGGCGGGCGGAGCGGCCGCTGGGGCGCGATCAGCTATCGCCTCGGCCTACTGCGCCAGTTCACGCGCTATCACGCCGTAACCACCTTTAATCTCAACTCCAATCCCGCGCTGGGCTCGATGAGCTTCCAGCGGCTGATTAGCGAACGCGCGATCATCTATGAGCTGCGCTCGACGCTGTTGTGGCGCCGGCGTTGGCGCCGCGGCCGCTGGCGTTTGGGCGGCGGCCTGGGCGCCACGCCGTTGGTCGGAGTCTGGCTGCGCAATTACATTCCCGTGGTCGAGGCCACCAGCCAAACGCAGGCGTATGGCTTTTCCGCGGCGCTGAGCGCCACGCGGCGGCTGGGACGAGCCGCGGCCTGGGGCCTGCGCCTGGGCGCGCACGCCGACTGGGAAAGCGGCTACAATTCCGCGAAATATTTCCGCCGCGAGATCTTCGCCCTCAGCCTACAGATCACCGGCCCCTAGCGCCGGGTCGGGCCGCAGCAGGCTCCGCGGGGCTAGCGCCGGCGGCGGCCGGCGCCGGTGGACGGCCCCGGCGCGCTGGCCGGGGGCATGGCGTAATAGCCTGGCTGCGTGCGGGCGTAGATGTTCGGCAATAAAATCTTGATTTTGATGCGGTGAAACGCGCCGTTGGGAACGAAGTCGTCCGGGTCGTAGGCGACAACGTATTGGTGCCGGAGTTCGTAGGAAATCGAAGCAAACGCTTTCCCCAAGTCCGGCGCCTGAAACGGAAAGAAGTAGCGGCCGCCGGTGTCCTTGGCGAACATCTCCAGCAGCTGATCGTCGCGCGGATCGGAATCCGTGGGATCCGTGCCAATGGTGTACATGATGACGCCGGCGCGCTGCGCCATGCGCAGGGCCTCGGTGGCGGCGTAGCGGCTCTGATCGTCATCGCCGTCGGTGATGAGAACGATGACGTTGCGGACGTTGTGGCCGTCATGCATCAGCTTCTGGCGGCAGGTCTCGTAGATGGCGTCGTACAGCGCGGTGCCGCCGCCCGGACGCAGGGAATGGATGGCGCGCGCGATCTTCTCTTCATTGCTGGTGAAGCCCTGGACCACCTGAATGGAGGAGTCGAAGGCCACGACCATCGCCTTATCCGTGCCCTGGCGCAGCACCGACTCGATAAATTCGATCGCCGCGGCTTCCTCGAAAGGCCAGCGCTGGCTGATGCTGGTGCTGGTATCCAGCAGCAGGGCGATGCGCAACGGCATGTCGCCTTCGGAATAGAAACGCGTGATGGCCTGCGGCTTGTTGTCGTCAAGCACCTCGACCTGGCTTGGTTTCAGACCCAGGACGATGCGGTGGCGTTTGTCAATCGCCGAAAAGATGACATTGACTTCGTTGACGTTTTTGACGATGTTGGCCCGTGGCAGCGCGTGTTGCGGCGCGGCTTTCGCCGCTCCACGCGGGGCCGCCTGGGCCAGCGCCGGCTGAGCGAGACCGGCAAGCAACAGAAGAGAGAGCCAGCGCGATTGCATAACGCCTAAGTCAGCCTTTATTGTAGGCCCGCTGTCCAGCGGACCGCAGCGGCCGTGGCGGCGTGGACGGCGCCGGCACGGTTTCGTTCCGCCGCGGCGGAGACGGCGCGCGCAGGCGCTCCAGCCACGCCGCCAGCTCGCTTGGAAGAGCGGCACGGAAGACCATCTCCTCGGATGTGCGTGGATGGACGAAGGCCAGCTCGGCGGCGTGCAGAAACAGCCGGTTCAAGGCCAAGCCCGCCAACGGGCCGGCGGCGGCGATCCGGGCGGGCGCGCCGTAGAGGCGGTCGCCGACGATGGGATGTCCTAGGGATGCCATGTGCACGCGAATCTGATGCGTGCGGCCGGTCAACAGGTCCAATTCCAGATAGGTGAACCGCGGGGCCTGAGGGCCCGATGCCAGGCTAGCCTCCAGGGCCAAGCGCTCACGCACCTGGTACAGGGTGTGCGCTTCGCGTCCGGCGGCGCGGCGCGTGGTCATGCGCTCGCGGCGGCGCAGATCACGGGCGACGGGCGCGTCCACCCGGCCGCTGGCCGCCGCCACGGCGCCGTGTACCAGGCCCAAGTACCGCTTGCGCACGGTCCTGGCCCGGAACTGCGCCGCCAGCCCGTGGTGGGCAGCATCGGTTTTGGCGACCACCAGCAGGCCGCTGGTGTCACGGTCCAAGCGGTGCACGATGCCGGGCCGGTTCGGCGCGCCGACGCGGGACAGATTCGCCGCGCCCATGTGATGCAACAGGGCGTGGACCAGGGTTGGACCCGCTGCGCCGGCGGCGGGATGCACCACCATCCCGGCGGGTTTGTTCACGACCGCGAGGTCGGCGTCGGCGTAGAGAATCTCCAACGGCAGGGGCAGCGGCTCCAGCGCCGGCCGCGGCGCGGCTCGCCGCGCCTGCGCCAAGGCAATGTCCTGCCCGCAGCGCAAACGCGTGGCGGGACGGCGGCAAACCGCGCCGGCGACGCTCACCTCGCCGGCGCGGATCCAGGCTTGCACCTCGGCGCGGCTGGCGTCCGGGCGCCGGTGGGTCAAAAAGCGGTCGAGCCGATCGCCCTCCGCCTCCGCGCCTACAGCCCAGTTCTGCGTAGGACCCTACCGTTCCGCCGCGGCCACGGCTGGCTGGCTCGGCGCCGCCTGGCCGGCTTTCGCGCGCTGGCGTACCCAAATGCCGATCGCGATGCCGATCATGAACAGGCTGGTCAACTGCGCGTCGGTCATCAAACCGTGGAACAACAGCGCTTGCGGCGAATAGTAGCGGAGAAAATCAATCGAGTACCGGAAGACGCCGTAGCTGAACAGATAGAGCGCGACAACCTCACCCGTGTAACGGCGCCCACGGACGGCGCGCCAAACCAAGAGAAAAATGCCGACGTTGGCGGCGGCCGAGATCAATTCGGTGGGGTACAAGGGAATGTTCAGCGGCACGCCGAC
>JAKAUF010000449.1 GCA_021827785.1 Acidobacteriota bacterium
CCCGCGGTATGCCGCGACCGGCAGCGGCCCGAGTCCGGCCTGGTCCGCAGCCGCCATAGCGCATTCCCTGGGGCCGCGGGCGCATGTGGCATGGCGCGCCAATCGCCCGCTGCCCCTGGCGCGTAAGCGGGACGCCCCGCGCGCGGCAAGGCTGAGTCCCGCGCCCATCAACGCCCGAACCGCCGGCCATGCCCAATTCGCCTCCGCCCGTTCCGGTCGCCCCGCATCGCCTGGCGTCGCGAAGCGCCAATTGGCCGCGCGTGCTGCGCCACGCTGGCCGGTCTTCTTTACGCCCAACCGCGGCCAATTCGCCGCCGGCATCCGCTTTGTGGCGCAGCTTCCCAGCTACCGCCTGGCCATTTCCGCCCGGCAAATGACGCTTGAGTTGTTCCGACCGCCACCGCCGCGCCCAATCCAGCAATCGCCGCTTCCGGCGGCCCAGGCCCGTCCGCCGGCTCCCGCGCTCATCGCCGTTCGCCTCGCCGGCGCCAACCCCGCCGCCGTTTTCACCGGCGCTGCCCCGCTCGCCGCGCGTGAGAACTTCTTCTTGGGCCGCGATCCCTCGCGCTGGCGCCGCAACGTACCCGCCTACCGCCGCATTCTCGCCCGTCGCGTCTATCCCGGCATCAATCTGGCTTACTACGCCCGCCACCGCCAATTGGAATATGATTTTGATCTCGCGCCCGGCGCCAATCCCGCCCGCATCCGGCTGCTCCTGCACCGCCTCGGCCCGCCGCATTCTTATCTGCGGCCCCGTATCGCGCTGGACGGCGATCTGGTTCTCGACGCTGGGGCGGCGACGGTCCGTCTGTTGCGCCCCGTCGTCTACCAGCTCTCCGCCGCAGGTCACCGTCGCATCATCGCCGGACGCTACGTCATCCACCGTTCCGACCAAGTTGGCTTTGCCCTCGGTCCCTACAATCACTCCCGCCGCCTGGTCATTGATCCCGTCCTGGCGTTTTCCACCTACTTGGGGGGCTCGGGCTCGCCGTTTGGAGGTGATTACGCTCACGCCATCGCCACCGATCCCAATGGCGATATCTACGTCGCCGGCAAAACCTATTCCCCGGATTTTCCCGTTACCGCCGGGGCCTACCAAACCAGTTGCGGCGGCTGCCAGCCGTACGACTATACCCAGGCCGCGTACGTTGCGAAACTGAGCCCGAAGGGGTCACTGCTCTACGCAACCTATCTCGATGGCGGGGGTGTCTTCAGCAGTGCCAGTGCGCATGCCCTAGCGGTGGATGCCTCGGGTGACGCCTACGTCGCTGGCTATACCAACGACAGCGATTTCCCCACAACTTCGGGCGCTCTACAGACCACCATCCCCGCCGGAATAGGCATGGGCGAAATTGGTTTTGTAACCAAGCTCAGCCCAGCCGGCTCCGCGCTCGTGTATTCCACGTTGCTCGGCGCCGCCGCTCCCACGCGGACGGAAGCCAACGCCATCGCCGTAGATTCGGCGGGGGACGCTTATGTGGTCGGCGACACGTCCGCGGCTACCTTTCCCGTCACCGCCGGCGCCTTCCAAGCCGCTCTGCCCGCGCAGATCGGCAGCGGATTCATCTCCAGGCTCAATTCCGCCGGCTCGGCCCTGATCTTCTCCACCTATTTGGGCGGCTCGGGGCCCACCTCCTCGTACGAGCTCCCAGACTCGTTGCGCGCCGTCGCCCTGGGTACTGCGGGCGACGCCTATGTGGCCGGTCGAACGTACTCGCTGAACTTTCCCACCACCCCGGGCGCCTATCAGCGCGGGGCATACGGTCCCGGCCCGAACGGCAGTTTTGAGCAGGGCGTCGTTGCCGCGTTCTCTCCCACAGGCTCCCTAATCTATTCCACCTACGTCGGCGGAAGCGGCAACGATTCCATTCCCGATATCTCCGTGGATTCTACCGGCGCCGCATATTTCGCCGGGTGGGATACGGGCGGCTTTCCCGTATCCTCGGGAACCGCCTCCAGTTTGGGCAGCATTTTCGTCGCCAAGCTCCATCCCGCGGGTTGCGCCCTGTTGGCCTCCCGCTACGTTGCGCCTGGCAATCGCGTGGCCAGCATCGTCCGGGACGCTGCCGGCAACATCTATGTCGCCGGATCGCTTGGGCCGGTCCTGAGCCGGCCTGCCGGAGTAGATGCCCTACAACCCGATTTGAGCCCCGGCGGCGCCGGTACGCCCGAGACTGGTCTTATATTGGAGCTGGACCCCAGCGAACAAAATACCCTCTTCCTCACTCCGTTCGGCGGCAGTGGCATGGACAGCGTCCAGGGCATGGCGCTGGACTCTGCCGGCAATATGGACATCGTTGGCGATACCTCGTCAGCCGATTTCCCCGTGGCCAACGCCATCCAGCCGCTGCCCGCCGCTCTCGCAGCGGGGACGCAGCAATATTCCGCCACTACTTTCGTGACCCAAATCAGCCCCGCCGCCGCCACAGGCGTGACCTTGACCCGCAACTCGCTGACGTTTGCTCCCATCCCCATCAACGCGCAAGCCACCAACTTTCCGGTTGAGGCTGTGGGCTTGCAAAATCTCCAGTCCGTTGCCCTCAACATTGCTTCCGCCACGGTCAGCGGGAACGGCTTTTCGATCGCCACAGTGAATTCGACATACGCTCCGGCCGCTTGTTCCGGAGCCATTCCTGCCGGCGGCGGCTGCGCTGTGTACATCCAGTTTGACCCGACGGTCTACGGACCCATCACTGGCGCTCTGACCATCACCGATGACGGGCCGGGCAGTCCCCGCACGGTTGTGTTGAATGGCAGCGGCGCACCGGATTTCGCGCTGTTCAGCTCACCGAACAGTTTCACCGGGGATGGCGGCACCGCCAGCTTCATGATCAATTCCGAATGGGCGCCGTTCGCGCCGCACACCGACCCTGGGACGATCAGCCTGGGCTGCCAGGGTGAAGCGCCGCTCAGTTGCGCCTTCTCGCCCGCCACGATTGACGTGCCCGGCCTAACCGGCGGCACGACCACCAGCACGCTGACGGTCAGCAATCTGCCGGCAATCCTCGGCAAGCAGATAGATTTCACCGTTACGGCAACCGCCGGCGGGCAAACCTTTTCTCTCCCGGTTTCGGTTGCGGTTCCGGATTTTTCGCTCGCCGCCGCGCCTACCTCAGCTAGCGTCACCCCCGGCCAATCCGCCACCTACGCCATTACCGGCCAATCCACCCCAGGCTTCAACGGAGAGATCGATTTTAATTGCACCGGTGCACCCGCCGCCGCCGCGTGCACGGTTGCGCCCAGCTATGTGTTCCTCACTGGCGCCGAGCCCTTCAAAGCCACCGTCACTGTCACCACCACGGCGCCGTCGCTTTTCGCGCCAAGCCCCGCGCCGCCGCACCCGACCTGGGGCGCCTGGCTCACGGCGCTGGCGCTGCTCCTGTTGGCTGCCGCCTTGGCCGCCGCTGGCCAGCCGCTCTGGCGGGGCGCACCGCGCGAGCCTGCGATCGGCGCCGCCATTTTCCTGCTCGCCGCTACCGTCGCCCTCTGCGCCTCCTGCGGCGGCGGAAGCGGCGGGGGCGGCGGCGGTGGGGGAACCACGCGCAACGCCGGTACGCCCACCG
>JAKAUF010000050.1 GCA_021827785.1 Acidobacteriota bacterium
GCGCGGGGGCGGGTGATGCGGCGGCCGGCGATCGCGCGGCGCGGGGCGAAGCCGGCGGCGCGGCGGCGTCGGAGCTCGCCGCCGCGCGCGGCGCCTTCGCGGCTAGCGGCGCCGTGCAGGGTAGCGCCGTGCATGATGCCGCCGCGCGGGCGGCGCTGGACGTCAGCGAGCGCCAGGTGGCGCATATCGCGCGCCTGCTGCCCGGCTGCTGCGCCTATTCCTACGATCAATATCTGCGCCCCGGGCTGATGACCATGGAAGACTTCATCCGCATGGCGGTGAAGCTGAAGGTCACGGCGGTGGACATGACGGGGTATTATTTCCGCTCCACGCATCCGGCGTATCTGGCGTCGCTGCGCCATCTGGCCTACAAGAACGGCGTGGCCTTTTCCGGCGCCGCCTGCGGCGTCCGCATGGTGCAGGCGCGGGCCGCCGAGCGGCGCGCGGCGCTGGCGCAGATCCGCCATTGGATTGACGTCACCGACCAGTTGGGCGCGCCGCATCTGCGCGTCTTCGCCGGCCGCCTGCCGGCGGGCGCCACCGAGCGCGAAGCCATCGGCTGGGTGGTGGAGACGATGCGCGCCGCCTGCGACTATGCCGGCGCGCGCGGCATCATGGTCGGCATCGAGGACCACAGCGGCATCACCCAGCGTGCCGATGTCTGCCTGGAGCTGATGCACCGCATCGGCTCGCCCTGGGCGGGAATCAACCTGGACATCACCCATTTTTTGCCCGCCGCCGGCGACCGCTACCGCCAGATCGCGGAGTGCGTTCCCTACGCCACCAACACCCATATCCGCGACGAGTTCGACGACAAGGAGCCGATTGACATGGACCGCGTCTGGGAAATCTTCGTCCGCGGCGGCTTCAAGGGCTACACCTCGGTGGAGTACGAAAAGGATTTGGCGCACAACGAAGACCCCATCACCGGCGTCCCCAAACTGGTGGCGCTGGTGCGGAAACTGTGCGCGCGGTATTCGTCGGTATAGGAGCGCAGCGCGGAAATGGGCATGGGTTGCACCAGACAAAGACGATAGGAGAAACAGGAGCGATGATCAGTCAGGCGAAGCGGAACGGAGCGAAGCAGGCGGGAAGAGCGATGCGGATGGGTTCGGCGGCGAGGGCGATTTCGCTGGCCGTGGGAATCGCGCTGGCGTTGGCGGCGGCGCCAATGGCGTTTGCCGCCGGGCCGCGGACAGCACGGCCGAGCGCGGCGATGCGGCCCGCGGCGCAGACGGCGATGCCGGCCAACGGGCCCAACGCGCTGGAGAGGCTCGCTCCTGCGCCAGCCGATGCGGCCACGGCGGCGCCGGTGGAGGTGCGCGTGGAGGCGGCGCATCCCGGGCCGGTCATTCCGCGCACCTTCGCCGGCTTCAGCATCGAGGTGGACGCGGCGTCGGGCTATTACTTCGGCCCGGCGGGAAATCAGAACCACGTCTTTTTCCAGTTGCTGCGCAACCTCGGCGGCGGCACGGTGCGCGTCGGCGGCAACAGCACGGACGACAGCTGCTGGCAGCCGCAGGCCGCGCCGCATCCCCAGGGCTGCCATTTCACCATCACCGAAGCCGACATTCGCGGCTTTGCCCGCGCGTCGGCGGCGACCGGCTGGGGGCTGTACGTCGGCGTCAACCTGGCGCAGAACGATGCGCACTGGGCCGCCGGCTATGGCGCGGCGGTCGCCCGGGCCATGGACGCCACGCATGGCGCCAAACTGCTGGGCTTCGAGTTCGGCAATGAGCCGGATCTTTTTCCTTACCACCGGCTCTACGATCACGTTTTCGCCCGGCCGAAGGATTTTACCGTCGCCGATTACCTCAAGAATTGGCATGCCTATGCGGCGGCGTTTCACGGGCAGCCGGTGACGGCGCATGTGCCCTTCGTCGGCCCGGCGATTTGCTGCCAATGGCTGGGACACGGCGCGGCAGGCCTGCGGGATTTTCTGGCCCACGTCGGGCACAAGGATCTGAACCTGGTCACGGTGCATGACTATCCCTTGACGCACTGCGGCGGCCAGCATCCCACCATCGCGCAGTTGCTGAACGCAGGCCTGGCGGCGCGCTATGCGGCGCGGGCGCGCCGCTGGGTGCTGCTCGCCCATCACTACGGCTATCCCATCCGCTATGGGGAAGGGAACTCGATCAGTTGCGAAGGGCAGAACGGCGTTTCCAACGCCTTCGCCGCCACCGCATGGGGCGTGGGCTGGCTGTTCACCAATTTCCGCGTGGGCATGACCGGCGCCAATTTGCATGAGGGCAGCACGGTCATCAGCGTCGGCTACCATGGCCGCGCCTACTACTACGACGCGGTCGAGGTGACGCGCAAGCAGATGGGCGGCCGCATCGAATACGACAATCACATCTGGCCGCTGTATTACGCCATGTATGCCTTCGCCAAGAACGCCGAGGGCCGGCGGCTGCTTTCGGCGGACGTGGCGCTGCGGGCGCCGCTGCGGGCCTACGCGGTGCGGCGGGGTGACAGCGGACCGGTAACGGCGTTCGTGGTCAACCACGATCTGTCGGCGGCGGTGCCGGTGCGCCTGACGGCGCCGGGCGGCGCGCGGGCGCGGCTGCTGCTGGTGGAGGCGCCGGATTACGCCTCGCGCGACGTCACCTACGGCGGGGTCAAGTTTTCGCCGCGCACCGGCAAGCTGGCCGGGCAGCCGCAGTGGCGCACGGTGCGGCGGACGGGCGGCGAGTTCCGCTTCCTGCTGCCCAAAGCGGCGGTGGCGATCGTGAAGATCAGCGCGCGGTAAGGCCGCCAAGCGCGGCTCGCCTGCAAGCCGGAGGCATACCCCACAGTGCCGCGCGCAGCGGGAGCAACGGCGCGGTTTGCAGGGTGGGGCTCCTGCCCTGCGTAGCGCCGCCCTGCTGGCGGCGCGGAGCGACAGCCGGTACGGCTATCCCACGTTCGCTGCGCTAACGGATTCGCAGCCGAGACGGACGACCGGATCGCTTCCGCACGACGCCTCGCGGCGGTGGGATGGGAGGCCGGTGGTGGCGCGGGCAGGCGGCTGGTCGCCGGCCGATGGCGGCGGGCGAGGCCGCCCGCGCCCCCAGGGCTCGACTCCACCGCTGCGCTGGCGGGCTGCTGGCTAATGCGGTGGCGCGCAGTGACAGCCGGGACGGCTATCCTACGTTCGCTGCGCGGGCGGCGCGGCGGACAGCCGGGGACGGCTATCCTGCTGTCGCTGCGGGTTACAGCGTCGGCCAGAGGGATTCCCAGACTTTGAACTCATCGTGGATGCCGCTGGCTTCGGCGCGGGGGCGGTAGTCGCCGTTAGCGATGGCCAGCACGCGCTCGAAGATCGCCTGGCCGGTCGCGGCCAGATCGGCGCGGGGCGGCTGGCCGTCTTCGGAGCTGGGCAGCATGCCGCCGGCGTCCAAGTCAATGTCCTCGTTGTCGCGGGCCAAGGCGGAGTTGGTGCTGATCTTCAATACCGGGCCCAAGGCGCAGCCGATGCCGGTGCCGCGGCCGGTGGTGAAGCCGACGATCTGGGCGCCGCCGAGAAATAGGGCGGGGGTGGAGATCTGGTCGTAGCCGGGCGAATAGACCACCATTAGGC
>JAKAUF010000068.1 GCA_021827785.1 Acidobacteriota bacterium
GGCGCGATGCGTCTGCTTGTACCGCCAGGCGGAAGCGACGATCGCCTCCAGCTCGGGAAACTGGGGGGTCCAGCCCGCCGCGCGCATTTTCTCCGCCGCGGCCACCAGCCGCGCGGGGTCGCCGGGGCGGCGCGGGGCCTCACGGACGGGGATGCGGCGGCCGCAGACTTGCTCGGCGGCGGCGATGACCTGGCGGACGGAGAAGCCGGCGCCATTGCCCAAGTTGTAGGCGGCGGCGGCCAAATCGGCGGGCGGCTCCGCGGGTGTTTCCAGCGCCGCCAGGGCGATCAGGTGGGCCGCGGCGAGATCGCGGACATGGATGTAATCGCGGATGCAGGTGCCGTCCGGGGTATCGTAATCGGCGCCGAAGATCTGGATCGCCTCGCGCTCGCCCGCCGCCGCCTCCAGCACCAGCGGGATCAGATGGCTTTCCGGCTGGTGCTGTTCGCCATGCTGGGCGGTGGCGCCGGCGGCGTTGAAGTAGCGCAGCGCGGCGTAGCGGAGGCCGCGATGGCAGGCGTGCCAGAACAGGGTTTGCTCCAGCATCAGCTTGCTCCAGCCGTAGGGATTCAGCGGGCGCGTGGGCGCGGATTCCAAGATCGGCGTCCGCTCGGGCGTGCCGTACACCGCGGCGGTGGAGCTGAGGACGAAGCGGCGCGTGCCGGCGCGCTCCATGGCCTCCAGCAGCGCCCAGGGGCGGGCGAGGTTGTTGTCGAAATATTTCCGCGGCTGGCGCATGGATTCGCCGACTTCGATATGCGCCGCCATGTGGATGACGCCGTCCACGGGCGCCGCGAAGGCCGCCGCCAGCGCGGCGGGATCGGCGACATCGCCCTGCACCCAGCGGGCCTCGGGCGGAACGTTGTCGCGATAGCCGTGGCAGAGGTTGTCGAGGACCACGACCTCATGGCCCGCCGCCAACAGCGTTTCCACCATCACGCCGCCGATGTAGCCGGCGCCGCCGGTGACCAAGACTCTCATGCCCGCGCCTTTCCGTTGCTGGGCGCGGGCCCCAGCGCGGCTGCCCACCCCAACGCGCACCGCTGCGCGTTGGGGACCCCGGGTCCGCCGCGCGTCCCGCTTATGCGCCTGGCTGGGCCGGGGATCCCGGGGCCCCAGCCCGGCGATCGCTTGGCGCGGGGCGTTGCCCCGCTGGCGCGTCGCTCCACCCCAACGCGCACCGCTGCGCGTTGGGGACCCCGGCTTTGGGGGCCGCGCCGCAGCTGTTGCCGGGGCGAGCCGCCGCCTTCTTTTGCGCGCCATAGGCGCACGGAGAATTGTGCGGCCTTCCCGCGCCTGCTTTGCCCGCTGGACAAAACGCGCGGCCCGCGCGATTCCCGGTGGCGGCTCCCGCCTCCGCCGCCTAGCAGCAGAACCGCCAGAAACGCCGCCAATAGCACCCAGACGCCGATCGCCACGGCCAACGTCGGGGGATGCATGCGGAAGGAGAACAATGCGGTCCAGGGCCAGCGGCTGCGCGCGGCCGCCAGCGCATGGCGCAGTTCCGCGCGCGCCAAAGCGGTAGCGGCGGGACTGACGACGGCGGCGTAGGCGGCGCCGGCGGCCCCGACCGCGGCCGCGAGCACGGTGAGGCCGCGCCAACGCAGGGCGAGGCCCAACGCCGCGAGCACCGCCGCCCAGGCGGCGACGGCGACGGCCCAGGGAACGGCGCGCACGGCCGACCATTTCCAGCCCGAACCGGGGCCTGGGCTTTGGCCGGTGGCCGCGTCCGCCGCGGGGGGCGCAGCCGCCCCGCCGGCCAGCGCCCGCCATTGGCGGTCGAGGTTGGCCAGTTGCGTGATGCGCTGGTTCAGCGTGAGCTGGGCGCGGGATCCTTGCGCCGATGCGGGCAGCGCCAACTGCCAGGTGGACCACTGCTGCGGCGCCGTGACCGGCGTGGCGAGGCGCAGCGCGGGCAGGCTCCAAGCGGCCAGCGCCAATACGATCGCCGCCGCCGCCAGCCCACGGTCCAAATTCCAGCTCCGGCTGCGCGCGCTCATGCCGGTTCAGTGTAGCGCGGCGGCGGGGCGGCGGAGCGGGCGGCTAACCGTGCTCGGCGTGCGCGCGCTTGGCGCGCTTGTTGCGGTTGCGCAACAGCAACAGATCGTGCCGCGCCCTGTCCAGGGCCGCCATCGCCGTTTCCAGCTTGCGCTCCGCATCCTGGCGGCGCTGCACGGAATACACATGGCGCGCGAGTTCGATCTGCAAAGCCTCGACACGGCGAAACGCCGAACGGTAGGCGCGTTCTTCCGGACTATCCATGCGGACAAAATCCCGGGGGACTGTTCAAGTGTAGGCGCGGACACGGCGCGGCGCGGCAAGAATGCAGGGTCAACGCGGCTTTCCGTCCTTTTCCACCATCCCTTCTCGCCAACGGCCGCCAATCGTTTCCACCGTCGCCGGCCCTTTGTCGCCGCCGCCGCGCTGGTCGCCGCCGCGCTTCGACGTTTTTCACCGTGCTCGCCTGGCCGCCGGCCGGGCAGCCTTGGTCCAAGAACTCGGGCCGGAGCATCTAAGATGTGTTATGGCGCCTCCCGTGCTCCACGGCGACTGGTTCACCGCCGTGGGCTATTTCTTCACCCATTACGGCGCGTGGGGCGTGCTGGTCCTCAGCTTTTTGGATTCCACTTTCCTGACGCTGCCGCTGGCGATTGATCTGTCGGTGATCGTGCTGGCGTCGTTGCACCATGAAGGGGCGGCGCTGTTCGCGCTAGCGGCCACGGCGGGGTCGCTGGTGGGCGCGTACCTGATGTACTGGATGGGGCGCAAAGGCGGGAAAAGCTTCATTCAGGCGCATGTCTCGGAGCGGAAGTTCGAGCAAATTCATGCCCAAGTCTCCGGCAAGGGCCCATGGCTTTTGGCCGTTCCCGGCATCATTCCACCGCCGTTTCCGTTCACGATTTGGGTGATCGCGGCTGGGGCGCTGAACGTGCCGCGGCACCCCTTCCTGTGGGCGTTGGCGGTGATGCGGGCGATTCGATTCTTCACCGAGGCGGCCTTGGCGGTTTGGTTGGGGCGGGGCATTGTCGCCTGGCTGAAAACGCCGACGTTTCGCTATGTGATTGATTTCATCGTCGTGGTGGCGGTGGTCGGCAGCGCGTATTCCATCTATCGGCTGGTCCGCGCGGCGCGGCGTGGCGACCGGCGCCGGGGCGGCGGCACGCGGCCGGCGGTGGGCGGACGGCCGCAGGCGGAACGGCGCCGCGCGGAGTAATGGCTGCCCGCGGCTCGCAGGTGCGGAATGGGCTTCAGTCCGTGTGGCGGCGGGCTTCAGCCCGGCGCAACCCCCCCGCGCCCGTCGTCGTCAAGACGCGCGGCGGCGCCGCGCTTGCCGGGGCGCGCCACGAAGCCGGGCTTTCCGAGACGCGCGACGAGGCCGGGCTTTCCCTGACGCGCGACGGCGCCGCGGCCGCCGCTTGGCCTCGGCCCTACGCCATGCGTCCGGCGGCGAGGCGGAGGACGTTCGCGGCGGCGGCGGGTGGGGCGTGATGGCCGGTTTCCACCACGACGGCGCCCCGCTCGCAGGCGGAGGTTAGGAGCGCGTCCAGCCGGTCGCG
>JAKAUF010000355.1 GCA_021827785.1 Acidobacteriota bacterium
GGATCGGTGTATTTGACCAGGGTCGGCGCCACGCGGACGGCGGTGGCGCCCGGCGCGGCATGCGGATCGAAGGCGGGCTCGCTGGCGGCGCGCTTCAGCGCCGCGCCGACGGCTTGCACCTCGGCGCGGGGCGAGGACAACAGCCGGACGATTTGCTGCTCCAGAACCCGCGCGCTGACGATTTGGCCCAGGCTGGTTTGGGTGCCCAAGGGCAGCAGGTAGCGGGCGGCGTCGAAGGCCCGGGCGCGCAGCGTGCGGGTGAATCTCTCCGGCGGCATCTCCGCCGGCCTGGGCACGGTGCGGCGGTAATAGTCGCCCAGGGCGGCGGCGGCGGCTTCATAGGCGTCAAACAGCGCGGCCATGGCGGCGCTATAGGCGGAGACCTGCGAGGGGTCCAGCTCCGGCGGCGTAATCCAGTCGCCATGGCGAAAGGCTTGATAGCGGGTGGAGCGCTCCTGCCCATCCCATTTGCTTTCATCCGCCACCTCGATCGCCGCCAGGATGGACAGCCGCTCGACCGCCATGGCCACATGCGCCAGGTCGGCGATGGAGCGGTGGCCGTATTGGAAATAGAACGTATTGAGAAACTGTTCCGCCCGTTGGCCGCTGATTTCCCGCAGCGCCTCGCGCAGCGGCAGCGCCGAGCGGCTGTATTTGGCCAGCGCGTAGGCGGTGATCTCCGGTTCGGCGCCAAACACGGCGTAGACGTCGGTGGGGACGGCAGGGGGATCTCCGGCGGAGGGAGCGCCGTTGGATGCGGGCATGTCCAAAGTGTAGGCGATCAGCCCGGTGGCCCGTTTGCCCGCGAGCGCCGGAGCGGGGACCGAGTCCTTTTCCCGGCGCGGGGGGGGCCGCGAGACTCCCCGCGCGCCCACGGCGCGGCGAAGAATGCCGCGGCTCGCCTGCGTAAGAGAGGCGACGCGCCCCGCGCCTATGGACGGCTGGCCCGCTATGCTGGGTCATGCCCGCTTCGCCGTCGCGACAAGCCGCCGATGCCTGGCTCGCCGCCGTCGAGGAGCGGTCCGCTTATCTCAGCGAGCTGCTGCGCGGGCCGCGGGTGCGGCAGCTTTCCCCCGCCGACCGGCGCTTGGCGCAGGAGATCGCCTTCGGCGTGCTGCGCCGCCGCGCGGAGCTGGATTACCGGATTCGCGTCGCGGCCCGCCGTCCGGTGGAGAAGATCGCCCCGGCGGCGCTGCGGGCGCTGCGCATCGGGTTCTACCAATTGCTGTTTCTCACGCGGGTGCCGGAGGTGGCGGCGGTGCATGAAAGCGTGGAGCTGGCCAAGCCCGCGGGCGCCAAAACCGCGGGCTTCGTCAACGCCGTGCTGCGCAACCATCTGCGCCAGCAGCCGCGGCCGACGCTGGCGGCGTTGCTGGCGCGGGAGGACGATCCGCTGGCGCGGCGGGCCATCGAGACTTCGCATCCCGGCTGGCTGCTGGCGCGCTGGGAGGCGCGCTGGGGCGAGGAGGAATTGCGGCGCATCTGCGCCTTCGACAATGAGCCGCCGATGGCGGCGCTGCGGCTGGCGCCGGGGCTGGACGCCGCGGCGGCGGCGGAGGCGCTGGCGGCCGAAGGCATCGCCACCGCGCCCGCGGCGCTGCTGACCGGCGCACTGCGCGTCACGCACGGCGACGCGGCGCATTCGGCGCTGCTGGCGGCGGGCCAGATCGCCATTCAGGATGAGGCGTCGCAGCTGATCCCGTTGCTGCTGGAGCCGGCGGGCGGGCCGCGGCTGCTGGATTGCTGCGCGGCGCCGGGCGGCAAGACGGCCATTTTGCGCGCCGCGGCGCCGGGCGCCCGGCTGATCGCCATGGAGCGCCATCTCCATCGCGCCCGGGCGCTGCGCCGGCGGTTGGGCGCGGACGTGCCGGTGCTGGTGGGCGATGCCACGCAAGCGCTGCCGCTGGCCGGCGGCTTCGGCGGCATTTTGCTCGATGCCCCCTGCACCGGCACCGGAACGCTGCAACGCCATCCGGAGATTCGCTGGCGCTTGCGGCCGGAAGATCCGGCGCGGCTGGGACGATACCAGGCGGCGATGCTGGACCACGCGCTGGCGGCGCTGGCGCCGGGCGGGGCGCTGCTGTACGCGGTCTGTTCGCTGGAGCGGGAAGAAGGCGAGCAGGTGATCGCCGCGGCCTTGGCGCGCCATCGCGGCATCCGGCGCCAGCCGCTGGGGCCGGTGCTGGAAAAGCTGATCGCCGCCGGGCGGCTTCCGCCGGAGGCGGCGGCGCTGGCGACGCCGGAAGGCGATTTCCGGATTTTGCCCGGCCAATTCCGCACCGAGGGCTTTTTCGCCGCCCGCTTGGAACGGAGCGCGGCGCCGGGCTAGCGGCCCGGCGGCGCGGGCCGCGGGGCTAACGGCCCCGGGACGGCGGGCCTAGCCGCAGGCGGGATTGTGGGCGGTGGGAAAGGCGAAAAAGCTGGAGCTGCGGGGCGGCAGGGAAACCCTGCCGGGATGCACGCCGCGGCCGCGGATCGGCGGTAAGGCGTTATCCGTGCCGAGCCGCAGGGTGCGGCCGTTGAGTTGCACGCGGCGGGATTCCAGCCCGCGGGCGGTCAGCGTGTAGCGCTCGGCGGCCAAGGGCAGGCGAATCGCGCTGGCGCGGCGGCCGGCGTTGATGGCCAGCAGGGTGACGCCGCCGGGGCGGCCGCGCAGGCATTGGGCGTACAGGTAGGTATTGGCCGGCGGTTGGCCGTGGGAGCTAATGCCCGGCTTCAGGACCGTGGCGCCCATCAGGCGGCGCCACAGCAGCGCCGCCCAATAATTGGGGCGGGGGCGGAAGGTCCGCGGCGACAGCAAGCCGTAGGTGCTGCCCACCAGCGTGTTGTGCATGATGACCTGCACGCCGTGGCGCGCCAGGCTGGCGTGCTGAATCAAATAGCGGAACGTGTCCAAATAGCGGTTGGCCCAGGGATTGCCGCCGCAGGCGGCGCCGGCGGTCTCCGTGATCCACAGCGGCTTGCCGGGGTCGAAGCGGTCGCGCAGGCGGGCATAGAAGGCGGCGATTTTTTCCGGCCGTGCGAACCATTGCGGCGACAAGGCTTGGGCGGCGGTGACGCCGAGCGGCGAGCCCGCCGGCGCGCAGCGCGGCGAAAGCGCGGAATAAAGGTGGTAGCTGAAGACGGGAAAGACCGGGCCGGCGGCGCGCATCAGGTCGGAAGTCTTCAGCATCGGAATCGCGCCGCCGCCAATCGCGAAGGGCCCTTCGCCCGCCGTGCCCGGGCCGAGCAGCAGCGTCCGCGGCGACGCGCGGTGCAGAAAGCGGCGGAAGATTTTGACGTCGCGGCCGAATGCCGCCGCATCGTAGCCCTTGGGCGCGCCGCCTAACGCGGCGAAGTTCGGTTCGTTCATGAACTCCGCCGCCGCGATGCGGCCGCCCGCGGCGCGCGTGAACGCCAGCCAGCGCGCGGCCTGCGCGTCCGTCCAAACCCCGCGCGCATTGCGCGTGCCCGGGCTGATGGCGAACGAAGTGACGATGCCGGCGTGGGTGGCGTGGGCGAAGCGGATGACGCCGCGCCATTCCCCGCGCGTCAGGACGGTGGAAAAACCCGCGGGC